>LJUH01000025.1 GCA_001303765.1 Chlamydiae bacterium SM23_39 | reverse complement strand
TCTTCTTTTAGTTATCATAGGAGTTTTTCTTTAACAAAAGTGTTTTAGATTTTTCTACAAATCTGACTTTTATTTTTTCAATGATATTAATAAAAAATCCTTTAAGAATTTAGTGCATATTATTTTGGAATATATCATTTTTTTTAACATTATCTATGATCTGCTCTAATGTTTTGTTTTCAGAAAGTTCTTTTACAAGTTGCTCCAAGAATGTTATCTCCAATTTAACATCTTCTTTTTTTTGATTATTTTCTTTTTTAAATTTGGATATACTCTTAATGCTAGTATATATTGTAATTAGCAAAGCTAGGAATAATCCTGAAGTTGGAATTATTCCTAAAATAGTTAATGCTACAAGAGATATGCTGAATACTGCGAAAAACATAATAGGGAACATAATGTATTGGACATAAGAAAAGGTGTGAGGGTTTTTGAGCTGAATTTTGTGCTCATTGATTTTTTTAAGAAGTAAATTTTTAAGAAGTAAATTTTGTATTTTTTTGTTAATATTTTTTTCGGATGGTGAATTATTGGGATCTATTTGACTTGAAGTTAAAGATATTCCAATTGCTTCTTTTTTTAATTCTTCTGCTAAATTACTAATGCAAGGCTTAATCATAATTATATTAATTATTATAACAAATTCAAAAGAAAATGTAAAATACTTTATAATTATTTATAACTAATTTATTAAAAATTTTACTACCTATCTTTAAAAAATTTACTTGATAGATAATTTAAGAAGAAAAATAATATTTATTAAATTAATAAAAACTGTAAAAAGCCCTTTTGAAAAATATTATAATTGTCTTAGTAATATAAATTGTGTTTTTTGTGCTTTTAAGACATTTTGATTTTTACTTGATTTTCTTTATTATCAAGAATTTATTATTGTTTATTTAACAAGTTTTATTTTTAAATTTTTTTAGCTTTTGAAAAAATTAACAAATTTGCCTATGAATTGTTAGATAAAAATAAAAAATGTTGTTTTATTAAATGTTTTAAGTTAAATTTTTATTATGACAAAAGAAGAAATGATTAAAATGGAAGGTACTGTAGAAGAACTTTTGCCTAATATGACATTTAGAGTGGTTTTAGAGAACGGGATGAAAGTACTAGCCCATTTATGTGGTAAAATGAGGATGAGTAATATAAGAGTTTATGCAGGAGATAAAGTGACAGTGGAGCTGTCTCCTTATGATTTGACTAAAGCAAGAATTGTTTATAGGCAAAAATAAGATTGCTTTTATTTTTTTTGTTAGTTAATATTAAAAATCTTAGAATATGAATTTTGTAGGAAGCCCAGATAGCTCAGAGGAAGAGCACTTGCATGGTAAGCAAGCGGTCGTAGGTTCAAGTCCTATTCTGGGCAAAGAAAAAATTTTATACACCTTAATGGAGGAACTAAAAATATGGCTAAAGAAGCTTTTAAAAGGATAAAACCTCATATAAACATTGGAACAATTGGACATGTTGACCATGGAAAAACTACTTTAACTGCTGCTATAACAAAAATTTTGGCAGAGGCAGGTGGAGCAAAATATAGAGATTATGAATCTATTGATAATTCACCGGAAGAAAAAGCTAGAGGAATTACTATAAGTTCTTCTCATGTTGAATATGAGACAGATAAAAGACATTATGCTCATGTGGATTGCCCAGGGCATGCTGACTATGTTAAAAATATGGTTACGGGAGCAGCTCAAATGGATGGAGCTATTTTAGTTGTAGCTGCAACGGATGGTCCTATGCCTCAGACAAAAGAACACATTTTATTAGCAAGGCAGGTAGGAGTGCCTTCAATAGTTGTTTTTTTAAATAAAATGGATCAGATTGGTAAAGGAGATGAGGAATTGGTTGATCTTGTTGAGATGGAGTTAACTGAATTATTAGAAGCAAAAGGATATAAAGATGTTACTATTGTTAGAGGTTCAGCTTTAAAAGCTTTAGAAGGGGATAAGGAGAATGTAGAAAAAGTGAAAGAGCTTTTGAAAGTTATAGATGAAAAGATACCTGAACCTGTAAGAGAGATAGATAAACCATTTTTAATGCCTATTGAAGATATATTTTCTATTCCTGGAAGAGGGACTGTTGTTACAGGGCGAGTTGAGAGAGGAGTGATAAAGATTAATGATAAAGTCCAGATAGTTGGAATTAAACCGACAAGAGAATCTGTTGTTACAGGTTTAGAGATGTTTAATAAATTGTTAGAAGAAGCTAGAGCAGGAGAGAATGTTGGAGTTCTCCTTAGAGGTATTGAAAAGAAAGATGTTGAAAGAGGAATGGTGTTAGCAGCTCCAGGTAGTTGTACTCCTCATAAAAAATTTAAAGGTGCTGTTTATGTTTTAACAAAAGATGAGGGTGGAAGACATAAACCATTTTTTTCTGGTTATAGACCTCAATTCTTTTTTAGAACAACGGATGTTACTGGTACGGTTACTTTACCTGAAGGTACAGAAATGGTTATGCCGGGAGATAATGTTGAATTAACTGGAGAGCTTTTGACACCTATAGCTATGGAAGAAAAGATGAGGTTTGCTATTAGAGAAGGCGGGCGAACTATTGGTGCTGGTACAGTATCCAAGATTTTAGAATAAAGAAAGGGGGGTGTGTAGCTCAGCTTGGTAGAGCAGCGATCTCCAAAGTCGTGGGTCGGGGGTTCGAATCCCTCCTCACTCGTTTTTTTTAAAAGAGGTTAGATGGATTCAACGGTATTAGAAAATAAAAAAAAATTTTCTTATTTTAGAAGGGTCTTACAAGAATTAAAAAAAGTTTCTTGGACCTCAAAAGAAGAGCTTATTAAAAGCACAAAGATAGTAGTGATTTCCACGTTTATTAGTGGCATAGGAGTATATGTTATTGATATATTTATTAGAAATTTTATGAAAATAATAGGTAAGATTGCTTATTTGGTGGATGTATGCATAAATGGTATGTAGTTCAAGTGATTTCTGGAAAGGAAAAAAGAGTGAAAAAAGCTATAGATGATAATAAAGAAGATGCTGGGATGAAAGATCTTGTTGAAGATATAGTAGTGCCTTCAGAAATGGTATCAGAAGTTAAAATGGGGGAACAGAAGATAACAGAAAAAAGGATATGGCCTGGATATATATTAGTAAAAATGGTTTTAAATGATGAATCTTGGGATTTTATAAAAAAAATAAATGGTGTTGTTGGATTTTTAGGTGGAAAAAATCCAACGCCGTTATCTGAAAAAGAGATCTCTGAGTTGATGAGATATTTAGAGGAAAAAAAGGAAAAGGTTGTTCACAAACATAAGGTAGAAATTGGTGATACTGTTAAAATAATAGATGGAGTATTTGTTAATTTTATTGGAACAGTTATCGAAGTAAATCGTGAAAAAGGTAGGGTTAGTGTGATGGTTTCTATATTTGGTAGAGATACTAGAGTTGATGATTTAGAGTTTTGGCAAGTAGAAGAATTAATAAAGGAATAATTATGGCTAAAAAAAATATTATAAAAATTATTAAATTACAAATACAAGCTGGGAAAGCTAATCCAGCGCCTCCTGTTGGACCTGCTTTGGGAGCTGCGGGGGTAAATATTATGGGTTTTTGTAAAGAGTTTAATGATAAAACAAAAGGACAAGAAGATATAGTTCCTGTAGAAATTTTTATATATCAAGATAAAAGTTTTTCATTTATAATGAAAAAACCTCCTGCTTCTAGGCTTATTTTAAAAATGGCAAAAATAGAATCAGGATCAAAAGTTCCAAATAGAGAAAAAGTCGCAAAGTTGACGATGGATCAAATTAAAGAGATTGTAAAAATTAAATATCCTGATATGAAAGTTTCTTCAGAACAGGCTGCTATTAATACTATAATAGGAACAGCTCATTCCATGGGAGTAGAGGTAATTTAAGGGAGTATTTTATGGCTTATAAAAGTAAAAGAAGAAAAGAGATAGAGAAGATTGTAGGGAAGGAAAAAGAAAAAGAAGTTGAGATAGAAGAGGCTATTAATATTTTGAAAAGTTTTCATTCAACTAAATTTGATGAGACAGTTGAAATCTCTTTGAAGATGGGATTAGATCCTAAAAAGCCAGAACAACAGATAAGAGGGACTGTGCTTTTACCTCATGGGACAGGTAAAAAAGTTAAAATTTTAGTTTTAGCTAAAGGAGAAAAAGCTCAAGAAGCTAAAGAGGCAAATCCTGAATATGTAGGTAGTGAAGAGTTTTTAGAAAAGATAAAAGGTGGATGGGTAGATTTCGATGTAATCATTGCTACTCCTGATATGATGAAAGAGGTTAGTAAATTAGGGAAGATATTAGGACCTAAAGGATTGATGCCTTCTCCAAAAGCAGGAACTGTAACTCAAGATTTAAAAAAAGCAATAGAAGAGTTAAAAAAGGGGAAAATAGAATTTAAATTAGATAAAAATAGATTAGTAAATGTAATTGTTGGAAAGCTTTCTTTTAAATTAGAACATTTAAAAGAAAACATTGAAACATTTTTAAATGCTATAAATAGGGCAAAACCTTCTTCTGCTAAAGGTGTTTACATACATTCTTTTTTTATCTCTTCATCTATGGGTCCAGGAATTAAAATAATAATAAGGTGAGCTATGAGAAAAGAAAAAGTATTACTTTTAGATGAAATAAAGGAAAATATAGAAAATGCAAAAGGTTTAATAATAGCAAAATATTTTGGTTTAACTCCTAAAAATTCTTGGGAGCTTTCTCAAAATCTTAATTTGCATAAAAGTAATTTTAAAATTGTTAAAAAAAGGATATTGTTGAAAGCTTTAAAAGAATGTAATTTGGATTTTGGAATAAAAAAATTTGAAGGTCATATTGGAGTTTTGTTTGTTAAGGGTGATCCTATAGAAGCTACAAAAGTTTTTGTTGAATATAGTGGAAACAATCAAAAAATGTTAGAGATTTTAGTAGGGTTAATAGATGGTAAGATCTGTTTTGATGAAGATATAAAGATGATTTCAAGATTACCTAAAATAGAAGATTTGAAAAAAGTTTTTTTATTTTTATTTGAAAATCCTATGACAGGTATATTATCTGTATTTGAAAAGCTTTTAGCAAGCATTCCATGTTGTTTGAACAATAAAAAAAAATGAGGTAGATTATGGTAAATAAAAAAGAAGAAAAAATTGATAAATTAGTAGATTCTTTGAGTAAATTAACTGTTTTAGAACTTGCTGAATTAAAAAAAAATTTGGAAGAGAAATGGGGAGTAAAAGCTCAAATGCAAGCACCTGTTTTTGCAGCTCCTGTTGCTGAAACAGTTCAAAAAAAAGAAGAGACTGAAGAGTTTACTACATTTAATGTTACTTTAGAAAAAGTTCCTTCTGATAAAAAAATAGCGGTGATTAAAGTTGTGAGGTCTGTTACAGGTCTTGGATTAAAGGAAGCTAAAGAGATTGTGGAAAAAGCTCCAAAGCTAGTTAAAGAGAATGTCCCAAAAGTAGAAGCTGAAGAGATAGAAAAAAAGATGAAAGAAGCTGGCGGAGAAGTTTCTTTGAAAGGAATTTAATTTTAAAGGAAAAATAAAATATGTTGAAAAATCCTATAAAAAGGGTGAGTTTTAAAGAAAAAAAAGAAATAATAGATATTCCTAATCTTGTAGAAATTCAGATAAAATCATTTAAACAATTTTTACAAGAAAATGTTCTTCCTAAAGAAAGAGAAAATATTGGATTGCAAGAAGTTTTTAATGAGATTTTTCCTATAAAATCTTATGATGAGAAGACAGTTTTAGAATTTTTATCTTATTCGTTAGGAGAGCCTAAATATTCTCCTGAAGATTGTATTAGAAGAGGAATAACTTATAATGTTACTTTGAAAGTAAATTTTAGGTTAATTGATGATACTGGAATCAAAGAGGAAGAGGTATATATGGGAACTCTTCCAATTATGACTGAGCAAGGAACTTTTATTATTAATGGAGCGGAAAGGGTTGTTGTTTCTCAGTTACATAGATCTCCGGGTATAACTTTTGAAAAAGAGAGACATCCTAAAGGTAACATATTGTATTCTTTTAAAATAATTCCTTATAGAGGAAGTTGGTTAGAAGCTTCTTTTGATGCTAATGATATGATTTATATTTTTATAGATAGAAAAAAAAGAAGAAAAAAAATATTAGTTACCTCTTTTGTTAGAGCTTTAGGATATTCTTCTAATGCTGATATTTTAGAAGAATTTTTTAAAATATCTAAATTTAAGATAAGATCGGAAAAAGACTATATTAAATTAGTTGGAAAAATTTTAGCTGAAGATATTATTGATGAAAAAACAGGAGTTATTTTTGGCAAGGCTTCGGAAAAACTTTCAACAGCTATGTTAAAAAGAATGTTGGATGAGGGAATTAAAACGATAAAGATAGCTGAAGGAGCTGATGAGGCCCATCCTATTATGAAGATGTTAGCAAAAGATCCAACAGATAATTATGAATCGGCTTTAAAAGATTTTTATAGAAAAATAAGACCTGGAGAACCTGCGACTCTGTCAAATGCTAGATCTGCCATGATGAGAATGTTTTTTGATCAGAGAAGATATAGTTTAGGAAGGGTTGGAAGATATAAATTAAATAAAAAGTTGGGATTAAAAATAAATGATGAGATTTTAAATGTAGTCATTTTAAATAAAAAAGATATTATTGAAGCTATTAAATATCTTATTCAGCTAAGAGTAGGTAATGAAAAAGCGAGTGTGGATGATATAGATCATTTAGGAAATAGAAGAGTTAGATCCGTTGGAGAATTAGTTCAAAATCAATGTCGTATTGGTCTTGCAAGGATGGAGAAAATTGTAAAAGAAAGGATGAATCTTTTTGATTTTTCAACAGATACTATGACTCCTAGTAAAGTGATATCTGCAAAGGGATTAGTTGGTGTTTTAAAAGATTTTTTTGGGAGATCTCAACTATCTCAATTTATGGATCAAAATAATCCTATAGCTGAGCTTACTCATAAAAGACGTTTATCTTGTTTAGGTCCTGGGGGATTGAATAGAGAAAGAGCAGGTTTTGAAGTAAGAGATGTTCATTCATCGCATTATGGAAGGATATGTCCTATTGAAACACCTGAAGGACCTAATATTGGTCTTATTACTTCTTTGTCGAGCTTTGGAAAGATTAATGAATTTGGTTTTATAGAAACTCCTTACAGAATTGTTAGAAATGGAGTTGTTTCAGATGAGGTTGAATATATGACAGCTGATAGAGAAGAAGAGTGTATAATAGCTCAAGCATCTGCTCCTCTGGATGAATTTAATATGTTTAAGGAAAAGTATTGTTGGGCTAGGCATGGAGGAGAATCCATGGAAATAGAGAGTGATAAAGTAACTCATATGGATGTATCCTCAAAACAATTAGTTTCTGTTGTTGCAGGTCTTATTCCTTTTTTAGAACATGATGATGCTAATAGAGCTTTGATGGGATCAAATATGCAAAGACAAGCTGTACCTCTTTTAAACGCGGAAGCACCGATAGTAGGCACAGGATTGGAGATTAGAGCTGCTAGAGATTCTGGGGCTGTTGTTATTGGTAAAGAGGATGGAGAGGTAGAATATGTAGATGGATTAAAGATAATTGTTTCTCATAAAGATAATCCTTTAAAGAAAAGTGAATATCGTCTTAAAAAGTTTTTAAAATCTAATTCAGGAACAGTTATTAATCAAACTCCTGTTTGTTCTATTGGAGATAAGATAAGAGTTAATGATGTTATTGCTGATGGATCAGCTACGGATAGAGGAGAATTAGCATTAGGAAAAAATGTTTTAGTAGCTTTTATGCCATGGTGTGGATATAACTATGAAGATGCTATTATTATTTCAGAAAAATTAATAAAAGAAGATCAATATACTTCTATTTATTTAGAAGAATTTGAAATTACTGCAAGAGAGACAAAGCTTGGGAAGGAAGAGATAACAAGAGATATTCCTAATGTTTCAGAAGAAGCTTTAGCAGATTTAGGGGAGGATGGAATAATAAGAATAGGAGCTGAAGTAAAACCAGGAGATATTTTAGTAGGTAAGATCACACCTAAATCTGAAACAGAATTATCTCCTGAAGAAAGATTATTAAGAGCAATTTTTGGTGAGAAAGCAGCAGATGTAAAAGATGCCTCCTTAATTGTTCCTCCAGGAACTGAAGGAGTGGTTATGGATGTAAAGGTTTTTTCTAGAAGAGATAGATTATCTAAAACTGATGAAGAATTAGTTGAAGAAGCATCAAAGATAAAAGATATACAAAAAGAATATCTTAATAAAAGGGAAGATTTAAAATTAGAATTTCATGAACAGCTAGGAGCTTTGTTATTAGAAGAAAAAGCTCCCCTTGATATTTTACATTATAAGACTGGAGAGATTTTAATAAAGGCTAATGATAGTTTTTCTCAGAATAACATAGAACTTTTAGAAACAGAACCTATTGAAAATCTCATGTTCCCAAAACATGAATTATACGATAGAATAAAAAATATTTTAATGAACCGAAATAAAGAACTTTTAACTTTACAAGATAAGTATAAATCAGAATTAGAATACACAAGAAAGGGTGATATAGAATTGGAAAGCGGAATTATTAGACAAGTGAAGGTTTATATTGCTACAAAAAGAAAATTGCAGGTAGGTGATAAGATGGCTGGAAGACATGGAAATAAGGGGGTTGTTGCTAAAATAGTTCCTGAAGCAGATATGCCTTATTTGGAAGATGGACAGACAATAGAGATTATTTTAAATCCTTTGGGAGTTCCATCTAGAATGAATATGGGACAGTTACTTGAAACACATTTAGGTTATGCTGCTAGGAAATCTAAGATCTATGTTAAAACTCCTGTATTTGAAGGGTTCCCTGAATCGGAGATATGGAAAATGATGAAAAAAGTTGGATTGCCTGAAAATGGCAAGTTACAATTGTTTGATGGTAGAAATGGTGAAGTTTTTGATAATTTGGTTGTTGTGGGATATATATATATGTTAAAATTATCTCATCTTGTTGCAGATAAAATTCATGCTCGTTCGATAGGCCCTTATTCTTTAGTAACTCAACAGCCATTAGGAGGAAAAGCTCAAATGGGAGGGCAACGTTTTGGAGAGATGGAGGTGTGGGCATTAGAAGCATATGGAGCAGCGAATCTTTTACAGGAGATGTTAACCGTAAAATCAGATGATGTTGAGGGGAGAACAAAAATATATGAGTCTATTGTTAAAGGTGAAAATGTGTTATGTGCAGGAACACCTGAATCTTTTAATGTTTTAATTAAGGAGATGCAAGGCTTAAGTTTAGATGTATCTGCTGAGATAGTGGAGGAATAAAATTTTTTATGGATAAAAAAATAATTGGTGAAGATAAAGATTTTTCAACAGCACATTTTGATAAATTAATAATAAAAATAGCTTCTGATTATGTTATAAGAGAAAAATGGTCATGTGGTGAGGTGAAAAAACCAGAGACCATAAATTATCGAACTTTTAAGCCAGAAAAAGGAGGGCTTTTTTGTGAGAAGATTTTTGGTCCTATTAAAGATTGGGAATGTGCATGTGGAAAATACAAAAAGATTAAACATAAAGGAATTGTTTGTGATAGATGTGGAGTAGAAGTTACTGTTTCTAAGGTTAGAAGAGATAGAATGGCTCATATAGAACTAGCTGTTCCTGTGGTTCATATATGGTTTTTTAAAACAATGCCTACTCGTATTGGAAATATTTTGGGATTAACTACCTCAGAATTAGAAAGGATCATATATTATGAAGAGTTTGTTGTAATAGATCCTGGACAAACAGATTTACAGATAAAACAACTTCTTAATGATACTGAATATAGAGAAGCTCAAGAAAAATGGGGATTGGATAGTTTTGTAGCTAAAATGGGTGGAGAAGCAATACAGGAATTATTAAAAAAAGAGGATTTAAAATTATTGGTTGATCAGTTGAAGACTAAACTTAGAAAAACGAAATCAATGCAAGCTAGGATGAAAATAGCTAAGAGATTAAAAATAGTTGAAGAGATTTTTTCTTCTGATAATAAACCAGAATGGATGGTTTTGTCGTGTATTCCTATTATTCCTCCTGATCTTAGACCATTAGTTCCGTTAGAGGGAGGGAGATTTGCATCTTCTGATTTAAATGATTTATATAGAAGAGTTATTAATAGAAATAATAGACTTAGATCTATTTTAAAATTAAAAACTCCAGATGTCATTATAAGAAATGAAAAGAGGATGTTACAAGAATCTGTTGATGCTCTTTTTGATAATGGAAGACATGGATCTCCTGTTATGGGAGCAGGAAATAGACCTCTTAAATCCCTTTCTGAAATGTTAAAGGGTAAACAAGGTCGGTTTAGACAAAATCTTTTAGGTAAAAGAGTTGATTATTCTGGGCGTTCAGTTATTGTTGTAGGACCAGAATTAAAGATAAATCAGTGTGGAATTCCTAAGCTAATGGCTTTAGAATTATTTGAACCTTTTATTGTGAAAAGATTAAAAGATTTAGATTATGTATATACTATTAGATCAGCTAAAAAATTAATACAAAAACAAGCTCCTGAAGTATGGGATGTTTTGGATGAGATTATTAAAGGTCATCCAGTTTTATTAAATAGAGCTCCAACATTGCATAGGTTAGGAATACAAGCTTTTGAACCGGTTCTTATAGAAGGAAAAGCTATAAGAATACATCCTTTAGTGACCCCAGCATTTAATGCTGATTTTGATGGAGATCAGATGGCTGTGCATATTCCATTATCAATTGAAGCTCAATTAGAAACTAAACTTTTAATGATGGCTCCGGATAATATATTTTTACCTTCTTCAGGTAGACCTGTGGCTATTCCTACTCAGGATATGATTTTAGGTCTTTATTATTTAATGCATGATCCTATTAAAAAAGAGGGTAAAGAGATAAAGATTTTTAAAGATGAAGAAGAGGTTCTTTTAGCTTTATCTGGTTTTTTCCCAGTTAATGGCCAAGAAAAAAGGCTTAGCAATAAAGGAAGAGGAATTGATATACATGATAGGATAAAACTTAGATTAAAAAGTGGTATAATAGAAACAACTCCTGGAAGAGTTCTTTTTAATGTTATTGTTCCAGAAGAGTTAGGATTTCAAAATTACTCTCTTAGAAAGAAAAAATTATCTGAGTTGGTTTTGGAGTGTTATAAAAAAGTAGGATTAGAAAGAACTGTGATTTTTTTAGATGACATGAAAAATTTAGGTTTTAAAGAGTCTACAAAGGCTGCTATTTCCATGGGAATAAGTGATGTTAAAATTCCTGAGAAAAAAAAAGATATATTAGAAGAGGCATATAAAAAAGTTTCTAAAGTAAAAAAACAGTATGAAGAAGGAATCATAACTTCTGGAGAAAGACATTCTAAAATAATTGGTATTTGGACAGAAGCTACTGATGTACTTTCTGATGAGTTATTTAAAATATTGGTGAAACCAGAAAATAATAAACTGAATCCACTATATCTAATGATGGATTCCGGTGCTAAAGGAAATAGATCTCAAATAAAACAATTAGGAGCTGTGAGAGGTCTTATGGCGAAACCATCAGGTGAAATTCTTGAATCTCCAATCACTTCTAACTTTAGAGAAGGTCTTTCAGTATTAGAATATTTTATATCAACACATGGTGCTAGGAAAGGTCTTGCTGATACTGCTTTAAAAACAGCAGATTCTGGATATCTGACTAGAAGATTGGTAGATGTTGCTCAGGATGTGATTATTATGGAGTTAGATTGTGGTACTTTGAATGGTGTTGAGGTTTCAGCTATTAAGCAGGGACAAGAAGAGTTGATTTCTCTTAAAGATCGAATTTATGGACGTGTGATTTGTGATGATATTTTTCTTCCTGGCGATAAGACAAAATTGCTTGCTAAAGCTGGAGAACTTTTAACAATTGCAAAAGCTGAAATGATAGATAATGCAGGTATTGAGACTGTTAAAATAAGATCGTCCTTGACATGTGAATCTATAAGAGGACTTTGTGCTAAATGTTATGGTATAAATCTTGCCACTGGAACTCTTGTATCTCTGGGAGAAGCTGTGGGAATTATTGCAGCTCAATCAATTGGAGAACCTGGTACACAGCTAACAATGCGGACTTTTCATATTGGTGGAATAGCTTCGGCAATAGCTACTCCTCAGCTGATTTCTGGATATGATGGCATTTTAGTTTACGATGATATAAGAGTTGTGAAAAATGAGGAGGGTAAATGGGTAGTTCTTAATAAAAATGGAAGAATACATGTTGTTAGAGATGAAAATAGAAGTTTAGAAGATTATAAAAGATTACTTTCCACAAAATCCATAGAACCTCTTCAATCTTTTAATTTAGAGCTAGGAGCTAATATAATTTTTGAAGATGGAGCAAAGATAAGCAAAAAAACTAAAATTGGAGAATGCGAGGAATATAGCATACCTATAATTTGTGAGAAACCAGGTTTTGTTAAATATGAGGATTTGATAGAGGGTATATCGATTCAGAAGGAGATCAATAAACAAACTGGTGCGGTAGAGTATATAGTAAAACAGCATAGAGGAGAGCTGCATCCTCAAATAGCAATATATAGTGATGTAGAAGGCAAAGATTTGATAGGTACATATTCCATTCCTCCCGGAGCAATTATTTTAGTTAAAGAAAAACAAAAAGTATTTGAAGGAATGATTTTAGCAAAATTGCCAAGAGGAGCTATTAGAACCAAAGATATTACAGGAGGATTACCTCGCGTAGCTCAACTTTTTGAAGCAAGAATACCTAAAGATTCTGCGGAAATAGCAAGAATTGATGGTATAGTAGATTTAAAGGGGATTCAAAAAAATAAAAGAGTTGTTGTTGTATATGATGAAGTGACAGGAATGAAGGAGGAACATTTTATTTCTCCTAGCAAACATTTGATAGTTCAGAAAGGAGATAGTGTTATAAAAGGGCAACAACTTACAGAAGGATTAGTGGTTCCTCAGGAGATTTTAGATATATGCGGAGTAAGAGAGTTTCAAAAATATATAGTTAATCAAGTTCAAGAAGTTTATAGATTGCAAGGAGTTGATATAAATGATAAGCATGTGGAGATTATTGTAAGGCAGATGCTTCAAAAAGTTAAAGTTGCGGATCCTGGAGATACAACTTTTTTATTTGGAGAAGAAGTTCATAAAAAAGAATTTTATAAAAAAAATAAAATAACTATTGAAGAAGGTGGGAAACCTGCTCAAGCTGCTCCACTGCTTTTGGGTATCACTAAGGCATCTCTTGGTGCTGAATCATTTATTTCAGCAGCTTCTTTTCAAGAAACCACTAGAGTTTTAACGAGTGCTGCAACTCAAAGTAAAACAGATTTTTTATTAGATTTTAAATCTAACTTAATAATGGGGCATATTATTCCAGGAGGGACAGGATTTGAATATCATAGGAAAATTAAAAAATTTGTTGATAAAGAATTGGAAGAAAAATTAATTTTCGATTTTGAAAGTTAAACCGCAACCCTTAAAAATTTAATTTATTATAAGAGTTGCAGTTTTTCAATTTTTATTTGCTTTGATTTTGCTCCATCTGGTTTTGGTCTTGCATATGTCTTTCCATATAATTTTCTCTTGGATGTTCATAATATTTAGGCATATCTATATATCTGTTTTGGAAAATTTTTATAACATAATATCCTGAACAGATAATAGATATAGCTGAAAAGATTATAACAAACCAAGCGATAAAATTTAACCATCCGCTATGGATTTTTTTATCGTTTATTTTAATAAAAATAAGTAACGCAGCACCTAGAACTAAAGCTATAAGTTCTAGTGAAAACATATTGTGTATAAAAAACATCATAAAATTCCTCCTATATTTTTTTTAATTTTTAATAAATAACCATTTAAAGCTACTATAATTGTACTTAAGCTCATCAAAATAGCTCCTATAGCAGGAGTGATTATTATTTTGTAAGAATAAAGAACTCCTGCAGCCATAGGAATAGCAAAAGAATTATATGCAGTGGCCCAAAATAAATTTTGGATCATCTTTTTATAGGTAGCTTTTCCAAAAATAATTAGAGTTAGAATATCTAAAGGATTGCTTTTTACCAATATAATATCAGCTGTTTCTGCAGTTACATCTGTCCCCGAACCAATAGCTATTCCTATATTAGCTTGAGCTAGAGCAGGTGCATCATTTATTCCATCTCCTGTCATAGCTATAAATTCTCCTTTTTCTTGTAAATTTTTTATAATCTCTAATTTTTTATCTGGCAAAATATTTGCATAATATTTATCTAAATTTAATTTTTTGCTAATAATTTTAGATACATTTTCATTATCTCCTGTGATCATAATTGTTTTTATTTTATTTTTTTTTAATTTTTTAATTGTTTCATAACTTTCAGGACGTATTTGATCTGATAAAGATAGATATCCTTCAACTTTATTATCTATTAATAAAAAAACTACTGTTTTATAAGATTCTAATGGAAAAGTTTGTTTGATAGAGATATTTTTATTTTTCAGATAAGAAAAACCAACTATTTGTATAAATTTTTCTCCTATATCTCCTTTTACACCTTCTCCCGGAATATTTTTAAAATTTTTAACTTCTAAAATATTTAATTTTTTATTTTTTGCTTTTTCTAAAATACCTTGAGCAATAGTATGTTCTGAATGTTGTTCGATAGATCCTGCAAATTGTAAAATATCATCAGCTGAATAGTTTTTTGAAAAGGTATCATATTCTTCAACTTGAAAAGTGCCTTTTGTTAAAGTTCCTGTTTTATCAAAAACTACTGTAGTAATTTTTCTTGCATTTTCAAATGCTGTTCTATTTCTAATAAGAAGCCCAGATCTAGCAGCTAAATTGATAGCTCTAGCTATGATAAGTGGTATAGCTAATCCTAAAGCATGTGGGCAAGAGATAACCATTACTGTTACCATTCTTTCTAAGCTAAAACTTAATGTCTTATCTATTAATAACCATAAGATAAAAGTAATTATTCCTGAAAAAATAGCTATAAATGTTAACCATTTAGCAGCTTTATCTGCTAATCTTTCTGTTTTAGATTTTGCTTTTTGAGCTTCTTCTACCATATTGATTACTTTGGATAAATATGAATCTTTTCCAAGATATAAAGTTTTTATTTTTAAAGAACTATTTCCATTTAGAGATCCTCCGATTACTCTATTGTTAATCTCTTTTTTTACAGGTTTAGATTCTCCTGTTAACATTGATTCATTTAAATATCCTGTACCTTCGATAATTATTCCATCCGTAGGTATCTGTTCTCCTGGTTTTACTAAAATAACATCATCTATTTTAAGGTCTTCTATTTTTACATCTTTTATTTTATCTTTTTTTATTAGATGAGCAGATGAGGGAATCATTTTAACTAACAATTCTAAAGAGTGAGAAGCAGCTAAAACAGATTTCATTTCTATCCAGTGCCCTAAAAGCATTATATCCACCAATGTTACAAGTTCCCAAAAAAATATTTTACCTTTTAATCCAAATATAACAATTGTGCTATATAAATAAGCAGTAGAGATGGCTAATCCTATTAAAGTCATCATGCCAGGATTTTTATTTAATATTTCATGATAACATCCTTTTAAAAAAGGCCATCCTCCATAAAAAAATATGAAAGAAGAAAATAAAAATAAAATATAGAGATCTCCTTTAAATCTAAAAGTATAATTAAATAATTGTTGTATCATTGGAGATAAAAGTAGAATAGGAATGCTAATAAAAAAACAAATTAAAAATCTTTTTTTAAAATCTTTTATCATCATTTTTAATAACCATATGGGAATTTGTTAAAATAGATATCATTTTTAAAAGATCTTTTTAATTTTTTATATAGATTGTTTTTGAATTTATGTAAATCTCTTGAACTCGAATATTTTTAGTTGGATAGGTTGTTGGAACTTCATAAATGCTTTTCGTAGAAGAATATGCAAATTTTTCAATTCATGCTGCTTTTAGAATTTTTAAATGTTTGTGTTTTCATTTATGAATTACACAAAAAAGACTTTATAATTACATAAGATCATGATTATTAGGTTATTATAACACTTTCTTTTTACTGTTTTTCAAGTTGATGTATGTACCTGTAGATAATCTTCTTATATAATAAGCCTTTTTGGTAAATCCATAGATCTACATCCATAAATTAGAACATAATTCCAGATCTTTCTAAAAAAGTTTTTTATTCTTCTTTATGCAGAAGGAGACCAATTTATGAACCTATCCAAGAAGTGTGAATTAAATTTTTAATTTGATAAGATGACTACCTTACAACTATATAGATGGAGGTAGTTATGAGTAAGTTTTTAGGATTAACA
>LJUH01000024.1 GCA_001303765.1 Chlamydiae bacterium SM23_39 | reverse complement strand
AAAAAAACAAAAGGAGAATACTCATGAAAAATAACATGATTACAAATTTTGACAATAAAAGTCTAAATAATTCTAATCCTTTAGAAGAAATTTTAAGAGAAGGGGCTAGAAAAATGTTGCAAGCAGCGATTGAAAATGAAGTATTAGAATTTATTGAAAATCATAAAACAATAACAAATGAAAAAGGGAATAGATTTATAGTCAGGAATGGATATCTTCCTACAAGAAATATCCAATCAAGTATTGGGAAAATAAAGATAAAACAACCAAGAATAAGAGACAAAAGTAAAAATATAAAATTTACTAGTTCTATTTTACCAAGATATATGAAAAAATGTCCTTCTTTAGAAAATTTAATACCGATCCTTTATTTAAAAGGAATCTCTACAAATAACTTTCAAGAAGCTTTAGAAGGTATATTAGGAGATAAAGCAAAAGGTTTATCTCCTACCAATATAGTTAGGTTAAAAAAGATTTGGGAATCAGAATATAAAGATTGGTCAAAAAGAGATCTATCAGATAAACATTATGTATATTTATGGGCTGATGGAATTTTTTTCAATATCCGTCTTGATAAAGATAGGCCTTGTCTTTTGGTAATTGTAGGAGTAACCTTAGATGGCAGAAAAGAACTTGTATCTATTTATGATGGGCATAGAGAAAGCAAACTATCATGGAAAGAAGTTTTACAGGATTTAAAAAATAGGGGGATGAATAAATCTCCTTTATTAGCAATAGGTGACGGAGCTCTTGGTTTTTGGAGTGCTTTAGAAGAAGAATTTCCAGAAACAAAACATCAAAGATGTTGGGTTCATAAAACAGCAAATATCTTAAATAAAATGCCTAAAAGTGTGCAAAAACATGCTAAAAGATTAATCCATGATATGTATTTATCTCCTTCTAAAAAAGAAGCCTTAAAAATATACAAAACATTTATAAATATATATTCAGAAAAATATGATAAAGCATGTAAATGCTTAACTAAAGATAAAGAGGTGTTATTTGCATTTTATGACTTTCCTGCAATGCACTGGAGGCATATTAGGACCACAAATGTTAATTTTTAGTTTATAAGTTAGCTATAACTGCTCAAAAAAGATGGGTGAAAATACAAGGATATAATTTATTGGAAAAAATTATTAAAGGTACAAAATATATAGATGCTATTGAAACAATAGAAAATGTAGCATAAATTATGAAAATTTTAAGGATGAATTAAAAATCTGAAACATAACATTTAACAATATCTCCAAATAATAAATTATATTTTATGAAAAAATATTGTTTTATTTCCCTAAAATTTTTTATTTACTTTTCTTTCTGTTTGTAATATCTTTGTTTGTAATATAAAAATATTTTTTGTTTAAATTATTTTAGTATTATCATGATAAATGAAAAAAAACTTCATTTTCTTTTAGAAAAAACAAAAGAAGATAGTCAATCTGAAAAAAAGGTTATCTCTATTTTGGAAAAGGCCAAAAATAATGCAGTTAACCTTAAAAATTCTTCTGAATATGTTCAAAGCCTTGAAGCAGAGGAAACGGCTATTCTATTAAATGTCAATTCTTCTAATGAATCTCTTATGCAAAAACTTTTTGATACAGCGCTTTTTATAAAACGGTCTATTTATGGCAATAGAATTGTAATCTTTGCGCCTCTTTATGTTTCTAATTTTTGTCAAGGAAGCTGCCTTTACTGTGGTTTTAGAGCAACAAATAAACTCATGAAAAGAAAAGCGCTTACTAAAAAAGAGCTGATAGCAGAAGTTAAAACATTACAACAGCAAGGTCATAAAAGACTTTTAATGTTGATGGGAGACCATCCTAAATATTCGTTTGAAGATTTTATAAAAGCTGTAGAAATTGCCTCTAGAGTAACCTCTAAACCTCATGGTGAAATACGCAGAATAAATGTAGAAATTCCTTCTCTTACTATTGAACAATTTAAAAAGCTTAAAGCTACAGGAAAAATAGGAACTTATACTCTCTTTCAGGAGACCTATCATAAAAAAACCTACCAAAAGGTACATCCGGCTGGACCTAAAGCTGATTATGATTGGCGATTAAATACCATGGATCGTGCTTTGGAAGCTAACATGGATGATGTAGGTATTGGAGTTCTTTTTGGTTTATATGATTATCGTTTCGAAGTCTTGGCTTTGTTAGCTCATGCTAAACACTTAGATGAAAAATTTAATATTGGGCCTCATACTATTTCTATACCAAGAATGCAATCTGCTCTTAATACCCCTCTGGCTAATAATCCTCCTTATTCTGTAAATGATCGAGATTTTAAGAAACTTGTCGCTATTATTCGCTGTGCTGTTCCTTATACCGGTATGATATTAACTACCCGGGAATCTCCTAATATGAGAAAAGAACTTTATCATTTAGGAATCAGTCAAATCTCAGCTGGTTCCAGAACAAATCCTGGTGGATATAGTAAAAGCTCTTTAAAAAAAGATGGACAGTTTTCATTAAGTGATATGCGACCAACAAAAGAGGTTATTAGGGAACTGGTACAATTAGGCTTTATTCCTAGCTGGTGTACTGCATGTTATCGTTTAGGTAGAACTGGTGAAGCTTTTATGGAATTTGCTAAAAAAGGTAATATTCAAAATTATTGTCATCCTAATGCACTTTTAACTTTTGCAGAATACTTAATAGACTATACTGATATAGACATGCAAAAATTAGGTTGGGAAACTATTCAAAAAGAACTAGTGAGAATGCCAAATAGTAAACGTAAAGAAGCTCTTAGCAAAAATTTGGAGAAAATCAAAAATGGACAAAGGGATTTATTTTTCTGAAGAAGATTTGGTAAATCTTCTTTCTTCTAAAAATAAAATATTTTTTCAAAAAACTCTAGCTCTTACCAAACGTTTTTTCCTAAAAAAAGTATTTTTAAGAGGCTTAATAGAATTTTCCAATATATGTGAAAAAAACTGTTATTATTGCGGTCTTAGAAAAGAGAATAAAAAGACACGCTATTGCATGACAGAAAGAGAAATTATAAACACAGCTCTTTGGGCCTATAATAACAGATATGGATCTATTATGCTACAATCAGGAGAAGTTAATTCTTCTTCTAGAATAGCTTTTATTATTAAAATAATAAAAAAAATAAAAAAACAAACAAAGAACAAACTTGGCATTGCTCTATGTTTAGGAGAACTTAGAAAAGAAACCTATTTAGACTTTTTTAAAGCAGGAGCTCATCGTTATTTGCTTAGAATAGAAACTTCCAATCCCCAACTTTATCAAAAATTACATCCAGCTAATCATAGCTATGAAAATAGAATTAAATGTCTAGAGATTCTAAAATCAACAGGATACCAAACAGGAACAGGCATTATTATAGGAATACATGGGCAAACAATAACAGATTTAGCAAAAGATCTTCTTTTTTTTAAAAAAATAGATATTGATATGATTGGCATGGGACCCTATATTCCTCATCCAGAAACTCCTCTTTTTAAAAAAACAGTTTCTTTAAATGGTTTTTCACTCTGTTTAAAAATGATAGTTCTTATCAGATTAATGATGCCTGATATAAACATTGCTGCTACTACAGCTATGCAAGCATCGCATCCTAAAGGTATAGAGTTGGCTATTCAAGCTGGAGCTAATGTTATTATGCCAATTGTCACTCCTTTAAAATATTGTAAAGATTATTCTCTTTATCTTGACAAGCCTTGTATTGATGAGACTTCTTCTACTTTTCTTAATTATCTAACAAAACGTATGCAAGTAATAGGTAGAGAATTGGCTTTTGACCAATGGGGAGATCCTCTACATTATTACAAAAGGCAAAAAATATGTTAACTAGAATCAATATAGGTATTTTCGGAGCAGTAAATGTGGGCAAATCTACCTTAATGAATATCATCACCCAACAAACAAGTTCTCTTGTTGATAAAAAGCCTGGTACAACAGCAGATATAAAAAAAGAATTAATAGAGTTGCATAATATAGGGCCAGTTAAATTATTTGATACTGCCGGAATTAATGAAAAAGGCATTTTAGGGAAGAAAAAAAAAATAAAAACAATTTTGGCTCTTAAGGAATCAGATCTTATTCTTTTAATAATAGATCCTTTTAATCCTATTGATTTAAAATATGCTAAAGAGATTTTAAACTTAGCCAAGATTTATAAAAAAAGTTATTTTGTCATTTATAATATCTTTGAAAATAAAAAAAGATATTATGAAGTGCGAAAAACCCAAGAAGTGATTCAAAGTATTGAAAGAAAACTTGAAAATAATGCTCCCAAGTTAATCGTTGATTTAAGCAAATCAAATACTGCAAAAATTATTGCTTTTATTGAAGATAATTTCCAAATGAATAAACAAGAAAGCGAGTTTTTACCACATCTGAAAGTAGGGGATACCGTTTTTTTAAATATTCCCATGGATGAAGAGACTCCTCGTAACAGGCTTTTACGACCTCAGGCTTATGTTCAAGAAAACTTTTTAAGAAGATATATTGCTACTTTTGCTTACCGTATGGACTTAATAAAAGCCAGAAACCCTAACAAAAAACAACAAGAACAGGAAAAAAAAAGATTTCAAAAAACCATAAAGCTTTTGCAAGAACAAAATTTAAAACTTTTAATTACTGATTCTCAAGCTATAGATATTATTCATCCCTGGACAAGAGGTTTAGAAATAACTACCTTTTCCATCATTATGGCAGATATAGTAAGTAGGGGCAAGCTTAACCTTTTTGTAGAAGGATTAAAAGTTTTAAAAAGTCTTAAAAAGGGGGATAAAATACTTATAGCTGAAGCTTGTAACCATAACAGAATAAAAGAAGACATAGGTACAGTGCAATTGCCTAAAAAATTAAATTTCATTTATGGCAAAGACAATATTATTATTGAACATGCT
Source organism: Chlamydiae bacterium SM23_39 (assembly GCA_001303765.1). Taxonomy (GTDB): domain Bacteria; phylum Chlamydiota; class Chlamydiia; order Chlamydiales; family SM23-39; genus SM23-39. The sequence continues at coordinate 12,644 of LJUH01000024.1, read as the reverse complement.
TTTGGTAGAGAAGTGGATTTTTTGGATTTACAAAAATATAAGCTCATTATACATTGCGGTGGCTGTATGCTGGATCAACAAAAAATGCAATCACGTATAATTGATCTTATGCAAGCTAAAATACCTATCACCAACTACGGGATAATTCTCTCGTATTTTCAATCTCCACAAACTTTAAGAAGAGTATTAAAACCCTTTGGATTATGTTTAGAAGATTAAATTTATGTAGGAAAAAATGCTTTAATATCATAATTTTGTTACTTATCAAATATTATCAAGGTTTTTGCATCTATAATTTTAAAGGTTCAGCTATGCTTTAGTCATCTGGTGGAGGAGTTCCATTATCTGATGGAGCATTAATTCTATTTGTAATAATATCCTTTGACACAGTGTACATTTTTATTCCATTAACTATGTAATTATCCATATCATAGGGTAAAAAAGGACCATATTTTTTAAAAAAATTTAAGAGTTTTTCAATTCCTGATCTATTGTAGATAATTGAAGTAGCTCCAAATCTAGCTCCTATTTTTCTAAAGTTTTTTCCTATTCTTTTTTTCTTATGAAATCTTTTAGTATTTGCTGGAACAAAATCAGGTCTTTTAGCATATCCTTTGCAAGGCACATATTTTCCTGTAGAATTGTTTCTTATGTCCACATCTGTAAAAAACATATCCCAATCACCAACTAGAAAGGTTAATTCGTCAATCAGATCTGGAATTATGTTAGGATTTCTTACAACTTCTATATCATCTTCCATAACCCAAATTCTTTCATATCCTGAATCATATGCATCTTGTAAAACAGAAATATGGCTTAAAAATATACCTATAGTTCCAGGAGCCAAGCAATGACAAAAATAACCACAATTTTTATCTTTTCCAAAAAGCTCATGTCTAGGTTGTCCATTATAATCTGGTGGGTAACAAGTAGACATAATTCTCACCATCCCAGGTTTATACTTTAAACCTATATCATTGATTGCTTCGACTGTTAACTCCCATCCATTTACAGCAGAGAAACGATATGGATAAATTCCATATGGATACAACTGTTTGCATGATTTTTCAAATTTTTCAGGTCTTTTATCAAGATTAATCATATATATGAAATCTATGTTTCTTATTTTATTTGTATAAGTTTTTCCTTCTGCTTTTTTTATGTAATTTTCAAAGCCAGCAAACAGTGAAGAAAAACAAAGAAAAATAAAACTTATTTTTAACATTCTTGCATTCAAAATTATGTTCATAAAAACCTCATAAGAATTAATACTCAAGATTAAATGATGATTTAATTTTTTGAAAAGATTAAATAGTTTTTAGGAAAAAGATTTTTTATGTATCAGAGTCAATTTTATGAAAAAAAATAACAGAAATATTCAAAGCAATATCAAAATGTTTTCTTGTTTTAATGGTTGAAGAATTTTTAAAAATAAATATAAAAAATGAAAAAAAAAGTTATGAATAGCATAAAATTAGTTTCATCTAAAATTTTTTCTATAAAAAATTATTGATTTTTAAAATCATGAAATTTAATCATTATTTTTTTAAAGGAGTAAAAATGAAAAAATTTATAACATTTTTTGCGCTTTTATTTTTTTGTGTATCCGCACATTCACATAAGGTTTCTATGAATAGAAATTTCAGAACAGCATATAAAAAAAACTTTCCAGAACTTTATTCAAAGGATCCCGAATGCTTAGGAAGTTATTTCAAGATATTTGAAAAATACCTTACAAAAACTCCTGTAATATTTGAAGCTGGAGGTTTCGACGGGAGCGATACTGTAAGGTTTGCAAGCGAATTTCCAGATGGTTTGATTATTACTTTTGAGCCTAACCCTGATTCTTTTGAAAAGCTTAAAAACCGAGTGCAAGGATTTGATAATGTTTGGGCAAATCAGTTAGCGGTAAACAATGTTAATGGTGAAGTCCTTTTTTATGTATGCCATGGGACTTATGGAAAAGATCCTAGTTTTGCAGGGGCTAGTTCAGTTTTGAAACCCACCAAAAATATGGAAATCCATTATATGGGACCTAGGATTAAAGTTCTTTGCGTTAAATTAGATGATTGGTGTGCAGAAAACAGGGTAGATTATATTGATTTTATGTGGTTAGACTTAGAAGGCTTAGAGTTGAGAGTATTGAAAGGAGCTTTGGAGATCTTAAAAAGTGTAAAAATAATTTATACGGAGACAAATATGTTTATGTTCAGAAAAGGAACTGTGCAATATCATGAACTAAAAAGTTTTTTAATTAAACATGGATTTAAAGAAGTTGTTCATTGGTTTACTCCAGGGCTTCAGGGAAATGCTATTTTTGTTAGAGAAGAAATTTTTGAAGATTTTATAAAATAAAATACAATTAAGATCTCTCAAATTGAATACCAGAAGTTTTAGATTATAAAAAAAAATGGAAATTTTTTTTTTTTTTTTGTAAAATTGCTTTTTACAAAAGAATTTTTATGAAAAAATTTAAAAAATCATTATTTTCAATTGTTTTTTTGTGTTTTTTAGCTTTTCTTTTGTTTTGTGCAAAAGAGATAAAATCTTTGAAAGATTTTAAAAAATCTTATAAGATTTACGTATCGAAAGCAAAAAAAGAAGTTTATTGTAGTATGCCTCTTTTAGAAAAGATATCTTTACCTCTTTATTTACAAAATATACCTTTAGCTAATCAAGAAAAATTGGTTTTGCAAACAAAAACAATTTCTATTAGGAATGCATATGCACCCTATAATGCTTCAATAATTAAAAATCCTTCAAAAGAAGGGTATTTACTTTTTTTTAGATATGATAAAAAAACTATAAGCTCACCTTATTCCTATAATAGTTATATTGGATGTGTAGAACTTGACAAAAATTTTGATCAGACGAAAAAAAAATTTAAAAAGATAAATACAAGTAGTAATTATTCTGAAGATCCTAGAGTTATTACAGTGGGTAAAGATACTTATTTAATATATAATGATCTACTTACTAACAGTTGTAACTGCAGAACCATGCGAATAGCTAAAATAAATTTAAATAATTATAAAATTGAATATTCTACAGATTTAGACTTGAATTTACAACCCATTGAAAAAAATTGGACTCCTTTTGAATACATAGAAAATGATAAACCAGAAATATATTTTGAATATTATATAAATCCTCATAAAATTTTTAAATTACCTAATCCTAAAAAAAATGAACTTCTTAATTTGCAATTTTCTAATAGAACAGCATATCAAAAAAAGATTTGGTGGAAGTTTTGGGGTATATTAAGAGGGGGGACTCCTGCTAAAAAAATATCTGAAAATCAATATTTGACTTTTTTTCACAGCTCATTTAAAGATAAAAAAATGGGAATAACTTGGTATCTTTTAGGAGCTTATACTTTTGAAGCAAAACCTCCATTTCGTATAACAGCAATCTCTAATTATCCTATTTTATTTGAAGGGATGTATGATTCTCCTTATTTGAATACTGGAAGTCCTAAAAAACGAGTTATATTTCCATGTGGTTTTGTTGTTGAGAAAAATTTGATCCATCTTTCTTGTGGAGAAAATGATAGTGCTGTAAAAATAATAACATTAGATAAAAATGTTTTATTAAAGAGTTTAAAAAAACTTTAAAAAATAAAGGATTAACGATGAAAAAAACTATTTTTATTTTTTTTATTCTTTTTTCAACTTTTTTAAAAAGTGAAGATATTTCTTGGAAAAAATACAAAAAAAAAACATTTTTTTATCAAAAAAAAATTCCTGGATGGTGTACTGTAGAAAAATCTGAAAAAATGATGAATTTAATATACAACGCTTCACCAGAAATTTGTGTTGAAATAGGAGTTTTTGGAGGATCTTCTGTATATCCAACAGCTATGGCTTTAAAATTTTTGAATAAAGGAAAAATTTATGCAATAGATCCATGGGAAAATAACGAATGTGTAGAAGGATATGACAAAAATGATCCCAATTATATTTGGTGGAATAAAATTAACTTAAATAAAATTTATAAATCATTTAAAAAAATGATTAATATAAATAAACTTTCTTCCTTTTGTCAGATAATGAAAATGACTTCAGAAAACGCAGTTAATTTTTTTAAAGATGAAAGTATAGATATTTTACATATTGATGGAAATCATACAGAACAAAAATCTTTTTTAGATGTACAAAATTTTTTGCCAAAGGTAAAAAAAGGTGGATTTATTTGGTTTGATGATGCTAATTGGAATACCACTTCAAAAGCAATTAATTATCTTCAAGAAAACTGCGAATTTCTTCCAAATATGTCCATCAATAATACTTGTTTATTATTTAGAAAATTTTGATAAAAAATTTTTTATGAATTACAAAAAAATTGTTTTCTTGTTTTTCATTTTTTTTATTTCTACGAATATATTTTCAAATATAGAAAAATATTTTAAGAAAATAGATAGAAAAGGTAAATATCATTGCATAACAAAAGGCGAAATAGGATGTATATTAAACCATTTATCTGTTTTGCAGGATGCATATGATTCAAATGAAGAGTTTGGATAATGGAAGGTGATTTAGATATAATACAAAATCCTCATTTTATTTATTTCTAATATGATGGAAAGATTAAACTGTTTAGTAGGAGAAAATAATTAGGATATTCTTTTCACTGATAGAGATACTAAAGATAGAAGGGGAAAATATGTGAATTGTAAAACATATGCTTTAAGACCTAATTTTTCTCCTTTTAATCCTAAAATTTTTAAAAATCGTAAAAATATTTCTAAAGATTTTAGACAGATAGGAGCAAGATATGGGTCTTATTCTTATATAATAAATAGATCTGGGATGAAAAAGATATTAGATTTCTTTAAAAAATATAAAATTTTAATGAAAATGACAATCTTAATTAAGTCTGATAATTTATGTTATGTTAAATAAACAAGAGAAATAATAAAATTGATTTTTTAAAGATTTATATTTTATCAAATAGAAAATTGCATTATATTTCTTAAATACTTTATAAAGTGTTTAGGAGGTGTTTTATGTTTAAAAATTTATTTTTAATTTCAACAATATCATCTAAAAAACTGGATGATGAAGTAGTCGGTAGATATACAGAAGAAAATCCTTGGGGAATGAATTGTTCTATAGATTTGTATGAAGCTGATCCAAAATTAATTAAAGATATTGAATATGTAAAAAAATTTATGAAAGATCTTGTTAAATCCATTAATATGAAAGCATATGGAGAACCAGTAGTTGTTCATTTTGGAGATATCCCAAGAGTTGCGGGTATTTCAGCAATGCAACTTATTGAAACATCTAGTATAACAGCTCATTTTGCAGATGCTACAAATTCGGTACATATAGATATTTTTAGCTGTTCATCTTTTCGGCCGCATAAAGCAGCATTATTTTGCAAAAAATATTTTAAAGCAGAAGAAGAAAGAATTTCTCCAGTTATTTTTAGATTTTAAATATTTTTTATATGAAAATTTTTGATAATTTTGTATTCATATAATAATTCTTATTTATAATTTTCGATATCTTATACTTCTTCCTTGACCTAGGCGTTCAATTTTTTTCAGCCGAATTAATTTATCAATTATTTGATTAACTGTGGGTCTAGAAATTTTTGTTTTTTGTTCTATTTCTTTTGGCGAAGCTTCTTCAACTGTTTGAAGATATTTCCATACAGCTAATTGTTTAACAGATAAAATTTTCTCAATATTTTCTTCTGAAAGTAATGAAATGGCCATTTTTGATTGTTGAAATAATATCTCTAAAAAGAAATCAAACCAAGGTATAATATTTTCTTTAGAAGTTTTAAAAGTTTTTTGGCTTTTTCTAAGAGCCATATAATAATCGAGTTTATTATCTTCTATAAGTTTTTCTTGTGAAACATAAGGCATATACAAATAACCAGATTTGAGTAAAAGCAAATTTGTTAAAATACGACTAACTCGTCCATTACCATCTTGAAAAGGATGTATCTGTAAAAACTCAATAATAAAATTGGCAATTATCAAAAGAGGATGAATTATTTTTTCATTGAAGGCTTCTTGAGTCCACTCAACTAATAATTCTTGCATTTCTTTTGGAATTAAATAAGCTTTTGTTGTATCAAAAAGAATTCCAATAGATTGTCCTTCTTTATCTATCATATGTACTTTATTTTCTGTCTTTTTATATTCTCCCCTATGTGTCTTATCTTTTTGTACATATTTCAAAAGTTCCTTATGAAAATGTTTAATTGCATTTTCTGAAAATTTAATTGATTTCCATGCATTAAAAACATTTTCAAGTAGTTCGAAGTAACCTTTAACTTCTTGTTTATCTCGGTCAGTAAACCTTTGAACATCTAAACCTCGCATTAGTTTTTCAATATCTTCATCTGATAATTTGGCTCCCTCTATACGAGTTGAGGCTCCGGTAGATGTAATAAGAGTAGAACGTTTTAAACGAGCTAAAACATGAGTATTTAATTGAACTCCGGCAATCCATCTACCTTTTAATTCATCTATTTGTGCTATTTTTGTCCATAGCTGTGAGGAAATTGATTTTAGTCTTTGATCAAAACGTTTTTTTACCATGATGAATCCTTTATTTTAACTATATAAGATTATATTAGATTATATAATAAAGGTCAATTTAGCTTGTGTTTATTATTATAAGAACCTAACAGGCAAAAACTTAAAAAATCTAATAATTACCTACCAATTTATGATTTCTATATTTTTCTGGAACTTTTTTTCCATCGGACAAAATATTTAATATCGATTTTAATTTTAGAAGATTTTTTCCCCTCTTTTTCATTTTTTTAAGATTCCTTTCAAAGCTCCTTTGTGTTTGTATTTTTAATTTCATTCATTTAACCCAAGCGTTTCCCACATCTCATCAATATTTTTATAAGTCTTTAAACCAATACCCTTCTCTGTATCTTCTATTGCTTTTAAAGTAGCTTTATTAGGCTTCTTTTTGGGATAAAGAACAGGTTCAAGAACAGCAAGAATAAATTCTTTTAAAGTTAAGCCATTTATATCTGCCAAAACTTTTAATTTTTTATGCTCATTTTTAGAGATTTCTACAGATAGTCTAGTTGTATTAGCACTCATAATATCCTCCGTTATAATATATTATGTACATATGCGCAAGTGTTCAGATTAACATTTTTTAAAAAAATATTTTAACTCAATTCCATAGCTATATCTAATGGTAAATACAGGATCTAGATATGTTAAAGATGTGTTAAAATTACACCAAATTTTTTAGAAAAGATCTGAATGAGTTCCTGTTCTTGCAAAAGTAATAGTGGTTTTAGTTTTTTTGTAAATGAGAAGCCAATCATGTTCTATATGACATTCCAAATATCCAGCATAATTTCCTTTTAATTTATGTTCTTTATATTTGGCCGGTAGTTTTTTTCCTGAAATTAAAATAGCCGAAACTTCTTCTATTTTAGAAAAATTTCTTCCATTTTTTTTAAGTTTTTTAATTTCTTTTTTAAATGAATTTAAAAAAATAGTTTTTAACTTCATTCTCTAATTCCAGCTTTATACCAAAAATCTTCAATGCTATCACAATGAATAAGCCCTTCCCCCCTTTCTATTTTTTCTATTGCTTTTATTGTTTCTTTGTTGGGTTTTTTATTAGGATATAGTACATATTCTAATGCATTTAATACAAAATTTTTTAAAGATATTCCCATAGCATCTGCTAAAATTTTTAACTTTTTATGCTCTTTTGTTGGCATTTCTATGGAAAGCTTTGTTGTTGACTTAGTAGCCATAAAAACCTCCTTTTATAATTCCTATTATAAAAAATTAGGATATTTTGCGCAACCCCTCATTTGCGATTTAGAGCAAAATTTAAAAATATTACTTCAAGTATTTGGTAATTAAACGCTAAAGCTGACAACAGACAAAATTGAGCAGCTTTTATACCTTGTTTCCTACAGGTAGATAAAAACCCTCTAATTCGGCAAAACATTATTGCTCCCTCTATAGATCTAAAACATCCAGATTTTATAAATGATTCTTAAAAAATCACTGAATAGTTACAAAATTAATTACTATTACTTCCTTCTTAATCAACTGTCAAACAAAAGCTTAAAACCTTAGCGGCAGTCGGACTCGAACCAACGACACCCGGATTATGATTCCGGTGCTCTAACCAGCTGAGCTATGCCGCCAATAAAAATGGCGGGGATAGGATTCGAACCTATGACCTTTGGGTTATGAGCCCAACGAGCTAACCACTGCTCCACCCCGCGATAAACATATATTACATGAAAATAAAATTTACAAAAAGATTTTTTTTAAATAAAATTTTCTAAAAATTTTTGAGTATTTTTTAAAGGAATTTTTAATTGATTTTCAATATTTAATTTTTTTTGAAAAGACAAAAAATCTTTAAAAAAAGATAAAATTTCTTTATTTAAACTTTCTATTTTAACCTCTTTTCCATATCCATTATCTATAACTATTTTTTTTAAATCTTTCTGCTTTTCCATATAAGGTCCAAAAAATACTGTTTTATTAAAAAAAACAGGTTCTAAAATATTATGACCTCCTATCCTTTCTACAAAACTACCTCCAACTATTGCTAGATCACTTAACTGATAACATATGTTTAAAATTCCCATCTTATCTATTAAAACAACTTTATCTTCTTTTTTTAAATTATTAATATCAGAAAAAATGCAATATGAAATATTATTATTTTTTAAAATATTTTCTACTTTAATAAACCTTTCTGGATGTCTTGGCACCAATAATATTTTATAGTTTAAATCTATTTTTTTTAATATCAACTCTTCTTCTTTTTCATGAGTAGAAGCTATTGTAATAACTCTTTCTTTTTCTTCTATTTTAAATAGTTTTTTATATCTTTCTAAATCTTCTGGAGATAGTTTTTTTTCTATATTCGAAAATTTTAAATTGCCAGTTACTTTAATTTTATTTTTATCTATTTTTAATCTTTCAAACTTTTCTCTATATTCATCATTTTGCAAACAAAATAGATCTATTAAAGAAAACATTTTTTTCGAAAAGAAAGAAAATTTTTTATACCAATAAAAAGAATGATCAGAAATTTTTCCATTCACTAAAACTATTTTAGCATATTTTTTAGAAAATCTTAAAAAATTATACCAAAAATCTGTTTCCGAAAGAATAACCAGATCAGGTTTTATTAAGTTTATAACTCTTTTAACTATCCAAGAAAGATCAAAAGGTAAATAGATATGCCTATCCGCAAAAAAAATAGTTTTCTTAGCTTCATTACTTCCTGTTTTGGTAATAGTAGAAATAATTAAAAAAATATTATTAAAATTTTTTGAGCATTTCAAAAAATAAGCTAATTTTTTTATAGCTTTTACCTCCCCTACTGACACAGCATGCATCCATATAATTTTTTTTCCTTTTTCTATTTGAAAATATTTTTTTTTATAAAAAATCCTTTTTAAAAAATGAGAATTTTTTTTTCTAAAAATTTTAAAAAAATTTAAAAAGAAATAAATAGCTAAAAATACATTATAAAAAAAAGAAAACATCTATTTTTTTTCCATAACTATGTTTAATAATTTATTCGGTACAAAAACTAATTTTATTACATTGTTTAATAAATATTTTTTTATCTTTGGTTGTTGTTTAGCTATATCGAATATATCCTCTTTTGTTCTATCTTTTGAAAGATATAAGTTTTCTCTTACCTTTCCATTTATTTGAATTACATAATAGACCATCTCATCTTCCAAGTATTTTTTTTCTAATTTAGGCCAAGGATGATATGTTAAAGAATTTTTTTCTCCTATTTGTTGCCACATTTCTTCGGCTATATGTGGAGCAAAGGGATATAACATCTGTATAGCTATTTTTAAAACAGACTTTGGATATGAATCTAATTTAGAAAAAGAGTTAATAAATTCCATCATTTTAGATATAGCAGTATTAAACTGCATTGCTTCTATATCTTTAGATACTCCATCTAATAATTTATGTCCTAATTTCAAAGCTTCTTCATTATCTTTTTCTGTTATTTTATCTGAAAATAGCAAATTATAAAATCTATTTAAAAATCTTTTGCAACCAAATACAGCATCTGTATTCCATATTTTTTCTTTATCAAAAGGCCCCATAAACATCTCATATAATCTTAAAGAATCTGCTCCAAATTCTTCTATCATATCATCAGGTGTTACTCCATTTGATTTTGATTTACTCATTTTTTCTATTTGAGAAATTAAAATTTTTCCTTCTTTATTAAAATATTGATCTTCTTTTTTTACAACTTCCTCTGGAGAAACATATTCTCCATTTTTTAATTTGTAGGAAGGCGCAGTAACAACACCTTGATATCTATATGTAAAAAAAGGCTCTTTAGTATGAACTAATCCTAAATCATAAAGTACCTTATGCCAAAATCTTGCATATAATAGATGTAGGACAGCATGTTCAGACCCTCCTACATATAAATCTACAGGCATCCAATAATTTTCTTTTTCTTTACTCCATGCTTCTTTTTCATTAAGAGGATCGCAAAAACGGAGATAATACCAGCAAGATCCTGCCCACTGAGGCATAGTTTGAGTCTCTCTTTTAGCTTTTTTAGAAGTTTTTTTGTCTATTATATTTACCCATTCTTCAGCTCTTTCAATAGGACTTCTTCCATCTCCCGGACTTTTATAATCTTCTAAAACTGGAGGTCTTAGTGGTAGTTCATCTAAATCTAATACCCTCTTTGTTCCATCTTCAAAATGCAAAATAGGAAAAGGTTCCCCCCAATATCTCTGTCGAGAAAAAAGCCAGTCTCTAAGTTTATAACTAACAGCCATCTCCCCTTTCTTGTTTTCTTCTAACCAAAAAGTTATTTTTGCTTTTGCATCTTCAACTTTTAATCCATTTAAAGATAGACTGTCATTTTCAGAATCAAAAACTCTTCCATTTTTTATCCAACATCTACTTCCAGTTAAAATTTGTTTTTTTATCTCTTCTTTTGATATTCCTTTTTCCTCTTCTATATCATCTATATCAGGCTCAACAACACATTTAACTGGCAAATCATATTTAAAAGCAAATTCAAAATCTCTTTCATCATGAGCTGGTACCGCCATAACTGCCCCTTTACCATAACTCATAAGAACATAATCTGAAATCCAAACAGGAATTTTTTCATTATTTACTGGATTGATAACATAGGCTCCTGTAAAAACACCCGTTTTTTCTTTAGCTAGCTCTGTTCTCTCTAAATCACTTTTAAAAGATGTTTTTTCTTTGTATTCCTCTACCTTTTTTTTATATTCTTTTTTAGTTATTTTTGAAATTAAAGGATGTTCTGGAGCTAGTATAAAATAGGTTGCTCCAAATAAAGTATCAGGTCTTGTAGTAAATACCTCTATCTCTTCTTTAGTATCTTTTTCTACAAAAACAATTTTTGCTCCTTTGCTTTTCCCTATCCAATTTATCTGTAATTTTTTTAAATTTTCTGGCCAATCAACCAAATCTAAATCCGATATCAATCTATCTGCATATTCTGTTATTTTTAATATCCACTGTTTTAAAGGCTTTCTTTCCACAGGATATCCACCTTCTTTAGTTTTACCATTTTCTACCTCTTCATTTGCTAAAACAGTTCCAAGTTCTGGACAAAAATTTACATTAACCTCTGCTTCATATGCTAAATTTTTTTTATATAATTTTGTGAAAATCCATTGAGTCCATTTATAATAAGAAGAATCACTTGTAGCTATTTCTCTACCCCAATCATAACTAAATCCTAAAGCTTTTAACTGTCTTCTATAGGTATCAATATTTTTTTTAGTGGTAACAGCAGGATGGGTTTTTGTTTTTATAGCATATTGTTCTGCAGGAAGGCCAAAGCTATCCCATCCCATAGGATGTAATACATTAAATCCCTCACATCTTTTATATCTAGCAATAATATCAGTACCTGTATAACCTGTCACATGTCCTACATGTAAACCTGCTCCTGATGGATAAGGAAACATATCTAATATATAAAACTTAGGTTTAGAAAGATCTATAGTTGCTTTGAAACTTTTATTTTCTTCCCAATATTTTTGCCATTTTTTTTCTATTTTTACATGATCATATTTTTCCATAATAGTTTAATTTTAATAAAAATTATATTAACATAGATAAATAAAAAATTTCAAAACTTTTAATTTTCAATTATAAATATGTTTTCAAATCATTTATTTTTTATATGTGCTTTTGCAATTGATTTAAAAGCTAAAGATTTATAATGATTATCAGTAATTTTTTCTGCTATTTCCTTTGCTTTTCTCAAATTTTTACTTTTTATACATGCTTCTACAATTGATTTAAAAGCTAAAGATTTACTTGTTTCATTAGAAATTTTTTCTGCTATTTCTTCTGCTTTTGTAAAATTTCCTTTTTCTGCATATGCTTCTGCAATTTCTCTAAATGCATAAAATTTATTTGTTTCATTAGAAATCTTTTCTGCTATTTCTAATGCTTTTTCTAATTCTCCTTTTTTTACATATGCTTCTGCAATTTCTTTAAATGCATAAGATTTCCAATAATTATCCGAAATCTTTTCTGCTATTTCTAATGCTTTTGTAAAATCTCCTTTTTCTGCATATGCTTCTGCAATTTTTCTAAATGCATCAGATTTATATCCTTCATTAAAAATCTTTTC
>LJUH01000067.1 GCA_001303765.1 Chlamydiae bacterium SM23_39 | reverse complement strand
TTGTTATTGTAAAAAAATATTTTACATAACAAAGGATTTTTTTTATTCAAAAAATTTCTATATCTTTCATAAATTCAATTAAATAAACCCAAAGTTGAGGTTTTAAAGATGGATAATATTTTTTAAAAGCTTGAATTCCTATTAAATCTTTTTTTAAGTTCTACTTTTAGCTTCAATTTACTAAACTTTTGATAATTTTGAAAGAATAGTTATAGAATAAAAAAAATCTTTCACCCATAAAAAGTTCTTAAACTATGAGAAGAACTACATTGTTGAGTTTATTTTTCAAATAAATAATAACCTTTACAATATATAGCATTGTAAAACTTCCACTTTACCAACAATGAGCATTAATATGCTTTCAGTATATTCAACATCTATTTTAATAGATTAAAAAATCTTCATTAATATTCAATCAAAACCACCGGTAGCAGCTGTAAAAATAGCGCCAAAAACAGCTCCCACACCCGCTCCCATAGCCGCTCCAATAGGACCTCCAACTATTACTCCTATACCTGCACCTATTCCTGCTCCAGCTTGTACTGCTGAAGGAGTTTTTTTAATAGCTTCTTTTGCTACAGAATCTACTTTTTCTCCAACAAATTTTCCGACCTCTTTGCCTGTATCTCCTCCCCAATATTCACCAATCATCTCACCAACTTTTCCTCCAACATTATTTGATTGATCAGACATTTTTTTTCCCATTTTTTAAAATTAACTAAAAATTAAAAATACTGTTATTTAATCCTTTTTTCAGATTTATTTCTAGTTTTTTTAATAACATCTCTATTATCTACCCTAGTTGCTTGAGAAGGTGTAAGTCCTGGTTCTTTTCACTGTGCAGCTTTAAATAAATTACTTTCTTTTTCTTCAATCAAATTTTTTATTAATTGAAAGAACCTTGACCTGAAATTTATTCAATAACAATATTCTCTTTATGTTTTAATAACTCTCCACAATTTTTTGAAGATTTGCAAAAAATTTTCAAATAATGCAATCTTATGTTATATCTCTTCTTCCTTTCCCATCATCATATTTACAAATTCACGATCATATATGCTTCTTCCTTTTGATCTATAGCATGTAATTTTGTTTTCTTTTAAATATCTTCGAAACTCTTTACGTTCTTCAGGAGTTAAGGGACCAGTTTTGACTTTAGATGTTGTTTGATCTTTTTTTGAAACATTTTCTGAAAAAAAATTTGTATAATACACGGATTTTATTAATTTAAAATGCTCACTTTGTAAAAATGCATTAACACCTGATGCAAATGCATTAACACCTGAAACAATATTTGAAAATGTATCGAACCAACTTGAAGGTTGTTCTGAATTTATTTTTTCTGTCATAACTTTCTCCTTTTCGGATTGTTTACCAAACAATCTATTTTAATTTTAAAAACTCACCAAAAACATAATATATAAACTTTTTTTTCAAACCAAATAAAATTTTTACTTTTTTCAAATCAAACTATTTAAACTTCCAAGAATTTAAACATTTTAAAACATTTTATCACTGATACAAAGCATTTGAATCGATTACAGAGGGTCTCAGACTTTACCTGTAAATCCCCTATAAATTTTTGTATTAATATTGACTAAAACTAAATATATTTGGTGTTTTAAAATTAAAAGTGTAAGAATAAGTGCCTATTAGTGGAAAGGAATTAGCTAAAATGTTTAAGAAAAAAGGATTTATAGAAATTAAAAAACAGGGGGAAGGGATCTCATATTAAACTTAGAAAAGGCAAAACCACAGTAATGAGGAAATTCTCTTTTAAAAATGTTAGAAAGTAATGAGGAAATTCTCTTTTAAAAATGTTAGAAATATCTAAAAAACATTTTTTTATAAAATCTTTTTTTTTACCTTTTTTATCGATAGCAATATTTCTAAAAAATAAAAATTTATTATTTAACAATTTACTTATTTTAGAAATTTGATAAGAAACGTTTATAATATTTAAGTTATAAAAATCTTTATCATATATTCAAAACTTAAAGGAAACAGATATAAAAAATTCTAATTTTTTTCTTTAAAAAAATGTTCATCAATATAATTTACAGAATAATCTCCTGCTACAAATTTTTTATCTTCTAAAAGTTGTAAATAAAATTGTATAGTAGATTTTATACCTTCTATATGAAACTCTCTTAAAGCTCTTTTAGATGTATCAATAGCTTCTTTTCTATCTTTACCTTTAACTATCAATTTTGCAATTAATGAATCATAAAAAGGAGAGATCTCATATCCCTGATAACAGGCGCCATCTATTCGAATGTTTGGTCCTCCGGGGACAAAATATTGTTCTAATTTTCCTGGGGAAGGAGAAAAATTATTCTCAGGATCTTCCGCATTTATTCTGAATTCAAAACAATGTCCTTTAAAAAATATATCTTTCTGTTTATAACTAAGTTTTTTATTTTGAGCTATTTTTATCTGTTCTTTTACTAAATCGATACCCGATATCTCTTCGGTAATAGGATGTTCCACCTGAATTCTTGTGTTAACCTCCATAAAATAAAAATTGAAATTTTCATCTAATAAAAATTCTACTGTTCCAACAGAAGAATATCCTGCAGCTTTTACAACATTTATAGCTGCTTGTCCTATTTTTTTTCTTATCACTGGGGTAATTTTAGGACTAAAAGCTTCTTCAATCAATTTTTGTCTTCTTCTTTGTATACTACAATCCCTTTCTCCTAAATGAACATAATTACCAAACTTATCACCAACAATTTGAACTTCTATATGCCTAGGATTTTTTATAACTTTTTCTAAATAAACATCTGAGTTATTAAAAACAACTCCAGCCTCTGCTTGTGCTGAAACAAATTTTTTTGTAAAATCATTGTCTGAAAAAGCTATTCTAATTCCTTTTCCACCACCTCCCCCTGCTGCTTTTATATAAACAGGAAATCCTAATTTTTTAGCTATCTTTAATCCACTATCAATATCAGGAACAACTCCTTCAGATCCTAAGATTATTGGACATTTAACTTTTTTTGCTATCTCCTTAGCATTTGCTTTATCACCCAACAAAGAGATAGATTTATGGTTTGGTCCAATAAAAGTTATTCCGCAACTCTCACATATAGATGCAAAGCTAGAACTTTCACTTAAAAATCCATAACCCGGATGTATTGCATCTGCTCCTGTTATCTCACAGGCAGATAATATAGCAGGTATTTTTAAATAAGAATCTTGAGGATGAGCTTTTCCAATACATAAAGCTTCATCAGCTAAAGCAACATGTAAAGATTTTGCATCTGCTTCTGAATATACAGCAACAGTTTCTAATCCTAAATCTTTACAAGCTCTAATAATACGTAAAGCTATCTCTCCTCTACCAGCTATTAAAACTTTCATTTTGGTTCTATTTTAAATAGTTTTGTCCCAAATTCTACAGAATGAGCATTTTTGCATAAAATCTCTTTTACAACACCTCTAACTTCTGATTTAACCTCATTCATCACTTTCATAGCTTCTATTATACATACAACAGTATCTTCTGTAACCTCATCTCCTACTTTTACAAATGAATCGTGATCTGGTGAAGGAGAAGTATAAAAAGTCCCAACCATTGGAGATCTAATAAATTCTTCTATCTTTTCCTCTTTTTCTACTTTCTCTTCTTGTTCTACCTTTTCTGCAACAGACTCTTTTTCTAAAATTATTTCAAAATCCCCTCTTTTAAGACTAAACTTACTAAGTTGGCTTTTTTCAAAAAAAGAAATAATCTCTTTTATATCTTGTTCTTTCACAATAAAACCCTCTTTTATATTCTTTGAATATACTCATATTTACGAGTATCTATTTTAATAATATCTCCTGCTTCAACAAAAAGAGGAACATATATTTCAGCACCAGTTTCTAAAATAGCTTTCTTTGTAGCATGAGATACAGAAACCTTTTCAGAAACAGGTTCAGTTTTAACCACCATAAATTCTAAAAATAAGGGCAATTCTATTGAATACACATTTTTATCGTAAAACTTAGCTTTTACTATTACCCCCTCTTTTAAATAATTTATTTTGTCTGACAAAATACTTGAATCAACATAAACCATCTCTAACTCATCTATATCTAAAAAAACTAATTTCTTATCTTCAAGATAAAGAAATTCCAAATTTTTTTCTTCTAATGTAACCTCTTTAATCTCCTGATCTAATTTAAAATTTTTTTCTATGACCTTATCTTTTATTAATTCTCTCAGGCTAGTTTTAATAAAAGGAGCTCCTTTTGTAACTTTTACTAACATAGATGATTCCACTCTATAAATCTTTTTTCCAATGCTAATAGTCATCCCTGCTGTTAATTGATTACTTGTAACCATTTATTTTCTCCAATAATTTTAAAAATCTCTTTTAAATCTTTTATTTTATAATCAACAACTTGTTCTTTATCAATTTGATTAATACCTCTTCCATTTACAAAATGAACCGTTATAAATTTCAAAAATTTTGCTGGTTTTAAATCTTTATCTATTCTATCTCCACAAACCAAAATTTTTTCTTTTTTATGCATATTCAAAATTTTTTTATATGATATCATCTTATCATTTTTTAATACATCAATAATACTAAAAAAAGAGGTATCAATTCCAGCTTTTTTCATCTTTTTCATCTGCACTTCTCTATCACCTATTGTAACTAAACCTAACTTATGAAATTTCTTTAATTCTTTCAAAACTTTCAAAGAATTTTTTGTTGGTAAAATATTTATTTGATCATCTAATGAAAATAACTCTTTTTTAGCAATTTCAAAAAATTTAATAGATCTCTTTTTTATAAAAAATTTCTTTAAAGTCTCTTCTGAGGAAGATGATTTTTTATCTAATTTAAATAACACCTCTAATTCTTTTTCTATATTTTTTACCTCCAACCCTTCTCTTATCGCTCTAAAAAAAGCTTTTTTTAAAACATTAGGGGTAATGGATAAAGAAGTCTCAATTAAAGTATCATCTAAATCAAAGATTATCAACAATTTTTATCAACTCTCTTGCTAATTTTTTACTATCATGTCTAATAAGATTTCTTTTAATAAGATCATTTTTATTTTTCTCATTAATGGGGCCTAACAAATCCGCAGATATAATTCTTTTTCCCTTCAAATCATTTTCTATTAACTCTCCTTCCTCAGAATAAAAATGTATCAACTCTTTAAGAGGCCTTGATTTATTCACTAATATATAATCAAATGGATCTTGCCCTAAAAATTTCACTATTTCATTCAAATGATTACTGACTTTATAACCAGTAGTCTGACCTTTTCTATTCATCAAATTTACAACTAAAACTTTTTTAGCTTTAGAATTACAAATAGCTTTTGATACACCTTCTACTAACAAATTAGAAATGATAGAAGTATATATCCCTCCAGGTGCTATAACTAAAAGATCACTATTTTTTATCTCTTCTATAACTTCAGGATTAACTTTAGGATAAGGTTCTAAAAAAAGGTTTTTATATCCTTGATCTATCTCTTTAGATAAATATATCTCTGATTCGCCCTCTAAAATTTTTCTATTATTTAATATCATTTTTAAATGAACCTTATTCATGGTAACAGGAATAACTTTTCCTTTAATGACTAATATCTCTCCAACCTGCTTGATAGCTTTTTCAAAACTTCCAGTAACTTTTTCTAAAGCAGAAAGAAGAATATTTCCAAAACTATGCCCTTCTAAATTGCCATTTTCAAACCGATAATTCATCAAACTTCTCATCAATCTACTTGAATTGGAAAGAGCTACCAAACATTGTCTAACATCTCCTGGAGGAAGAACACCTAATTCATCTCTTAAAATACCCGTACTACCACCACTGTCAGACATAGAAACTATAGCAGAAAGAGCTACTTTATATTTCTTCAATCCATTTAAAACTACAAAATTACCTGTTCCCCCACCAATAATAACGATCTTTTTCATCTTTTTCTAAGTTGCTCCACACCTTTTTTCATATCTTTAAAACTAAAAAGATAACTTCCCGATATTATAACATTTGCTCCCATCTCAATGCATCTATAACTATTTTCTCTATTTATTCCTCCATCTACAGCAATGTCAAAATTTTTCGATTTTTTAGAAATTCCACTCTCTTTTATTCTCAAAGAATTACACAAATTTCTAGTAAACTCTACTTTATCTAAAACTTTCTCCATAAACTTTTGTCCACCAAATCCTGGATGAACTGTCATAAATAATATTTGATCGCATTTATCTAAAAAATTAACAACCATAGATTCAGAAGTTTCTGGATTAAATACTAACCCTGCTTTTTTCCCACATCTTCTAATGTATTTCAATAAATATTCTATATTTTCTGTAGCTTCAAAATGGATAGAGATCATATCAGCTCCCATTTCAATAAATCTCTCTATATAATCAAAAGGATTATACATCATCAAATGAACATCTAAAAAAAGATTAGTCGATTTATTTATAGCTTCAACAATTTTTGGTCCCATAGAAAAATTAGGAACAAAATGACCATCCATTATATCTATGTGAATACCATCAGCACCACTTTTTTCTATTTTTTTTATCTCATTTTTTAAAAACCTAAAATCACATGATAATATAGATGGAAAAATTTTAATATCCATAACTTTTAATAAAATATATTATATTTAAATATATTTCAAATT
>LJUH01000002.1 GCA_001303765.1 Chlamydiae bacterium SM23_39 | reverse complement strand
AAATTATTAAAAGAAAAAGAGATAGAATTTAAAAAAGATGTAGAACAAAAAAATAATTTAGAAGAAAAAATAAAGACAAATGAAATTTTTTTAGAAGAGAATAAAAAAAGATTAGAAAAAGTAAAAAAGATCTTACTTGAGAAAGAAAAAATAAAAAAAGATCTAAACGATGTTTTAGGAAAACAACTTAAAAAATGTGAATCTAAGATTAGAATATGTGAATCTAAGATTAGAATATTTGATAAATTACAAAAATTTAAAATGCTTTTAAAACATGGATATTTTGAAAAAGCAGAAGAAATGACAAAAGAATTTTCTGAAATTGAAGAGTATAAATTTTTAGTATATGAAAAAATAGTAAAGGCTTATTTGAAAGAAAAAATTTTTGAAAAAGCAGAAGAAACAGCAGAAAAAATTACTGATAATCATTATAAATCTTTAGCTTTTAAATCAATTGGAAAAGCATATGTAAAAAAAGGAGATTTTACAAAAGCATTAGAAATAGCAGAAGAGATTTCTAATGAAACAAGTAAATCTTATGCATTTAAAGAAATTGCAAAAGCATATGCAGAAAAAGAAGATTTTACAAAAGCATTAGAAATAGCAAAAAAGATTTCTAATGAAACAAGTAAATCTTATGCATTCGCAGAAATTGCAAAAGCATATGCAGAAAAAGGAAAGATAGAAAAAGCATTAGAAATAGCAGAAGAGATTTCTAATGAAACAAGTAAATCTAGGGCATTTGCACATATTGCAAAAGCATATGCAAAAAAAAGAGATTTTACAAAAGCATTAGAAATAACAGAAAAGATTTCTAATGAAACAAATAAATTTTGGGTATTTGCAGAAATTGCAAAAGCATATGCAAAAAAAGGAGATTTTACAAAAGCATTAGAAATAACAGAAAAGATTTCTAATGAAACAAATAAATTTTTGGCATTTGCATATATTGCAAAAGCATATGCAAAAAAAGGAGATTTTATAAAAGCATTAGAGATAGCAGAAAAGATTTCCGAAAAAGAAATAATAAATAAATCTTATGCATTTGCATATATTGCAAAAGCATACGCAGAAAAAGGAAAGATAGAAAAAGCATTGAAAATAGCAGGAAAGATTTCTGAGGAAACAAATAAATCTTATGCATTTAAAGAAATTGCAAAGGCATATGCAGAAAAAGGAGATTTTACAAAAGCATTAGAAATAGCAGAAAAGATTTCTGAAAAAGAAATAATAAATAAATCTTGGGCATTTGCATATATTGCAAAAGCATATACAGAAAAAGGAAAGATAGAAAAAGCATTAGAGATGGCAGAAAAGATTTCTGATGAAAAAGATAAATCTGATGCATTTGCATACATTGCAAAAGCATGTAAAAAAACAGGAAATTTTAAAAAGGCAAGAGAAATTGAAAAAAAATATTTAGAAGGAAGCTGCATAATAATATGAAATAGTAAAAATTTTCAATGTTTTAGAAGCAATACAAAATCTTTATAAAAAAGTTTTTTGAATTTTGTTCAGAATTTAACAAATCAATTAGCTATTAACAATCTGCTACTTGCAATGGTATTTTTTCAATGTTTTATTGAAAAATAGAATTAGAAACTCTAATTTTCGAACAAAATTTAATTGACAAAAAATTTTTCTTCCAAAAAACTAAGATTAGAAATAATGAAAAAAAGAAAACTTTTTCTTAAAGAAATAGCTAAAGCTTTTACAATACATCCTATTGTAGCTATTTTAGGTCCAAGACAATGTGGAAAAACAACTCTAGCAAAAATGTTTTCCAATGATACAAAAAATTTCCCAAAAGAAAATTACTTTGATCTCGAAGACTTAAATGATTTAGAAAGGCTAAAATTACCTCAAACTACTTTATCTCTTTTAAATGGATTAATAATAATCGACGAGGTGCAAAGAAGACCTGACCTATTTCAAACATTGAGAGTCCTTGTAGATCAACCCAATAATAACAAAAAATTTTTAATATTGGGTAGTTCTTCTAAAAAACTATTAAAACAATCCTCAGAATCTCTAGCTGGAAGAATTTTTTATATCGAACTCACTCCCTTTTCATACGAGGAAACAAAAGAGATGGAAAAATTATGGTTTAGAGGAGGTTTTCCTCCTTCTTTTTTAGCTAATAGTGATGATGAAAGTAGCATTTGGAGAAAATCTTATATTAAAACATTTATAGAACAGGATATTCCTAATTTTGGGTTCCAAATTCCCTCTCCACAACTACGTAGATTTTGGATGATGTTAACCCATTACCACGGTAATATTTTTAACGCTTCTGAAATAGGTAATTCTTTACAACTTTCATATAAAACTATTCAAAACTACACAGATATTCTTATAAACACTTTTATGATACGCAAACTACAACCCTGGTATGAAAATATATCTAAAAGACAGGTAAAATCTCCTAAAATATATTTTCGAGATAGTGGTATATTTCATTTATTATTAGGAGCAACCAATAGATCTTCTTTATTAACAAATCCAAAATTAGGAACATCATGGGAAGGATTTGCATTAGAAGAAATCATTCGATATCACAGAGCTGATAATTTCGATTGTTATTTTTGGGCAACACACAGCCATGCAGAATTAGATTTAATAATTTTTAAAAATAATAAAAAATTAGGTTTTGAATTTAAATATACAGATTCCCCTAATTTAACCAAATCTATGTCTATTGCTATGCAAGATTTAAAATTAGATAATTTAACTCTAATCTATCCAGGAATAAAATCTTTTGTTCTTTCCGATAATATAAAAGCAGAAGGATTACAAAGCTATCTTTTATCCAATCTTTAAATTTACAGATCTCCTATCGTCGCTGACATAACAGCTTTTATAGTATGCAATCTATTCTCTGCTTGATCAAAAACAACACTATGAGAACTTTTAAAAACCTCATCAGTAACCTCCATCTCTTTAAGACCATATTGATCATATATCTTTTTACCTACTTCAGTCTTAATATCATGAAAAGAAGGTAGACAATGCATAAAAACAACTTTTTTATTTTTACTTTTGTCTATCATGCTCATATTAACTTGATATTTTTTTAAAAGTTTTATCCTCTCTGCAAATTTTTCCTCTTCTCCCATAGAAACCCATACATCAGTATAAATAACATCAGCATCTTTAACAGCTTTTTCTATATCTTCTAAAAGCTCTATTCTTCCTCCTGTTTTTTTAGCTTCTATTTCCATCTCTTTTACTAATTTATCATTAGGGAAAAGCATTTTAGGAGCTAAAGCAACAAAATGGACTCCCAATTTAGCAGATCCAACCATTAAAGAATTACCCATATTATTTCTAGCATCTCCAACGAATACTAATTTAACTTTATGAAAAGGTTTATCTACATGTTCCGCTACGGTTAAAAAATCAGCTAATATCTGAGTAGGATGAAATTCATCTGTAAGTCCATTCCATACAGGAACACAAGAATGAGAAGCTAACTCTTCTATTGTTTCCTGTTTAAATCCTCTAAATTCTATCCCATCATACATCCTAGATAAAACTTGCGCTGTATCTTCAATTGATTCCTTTTTACCCATCTGACTTTGAGATAGGAAAGTGACATTTGCCCCCTCATCAAATGCAGCTACTTCAAAAGCACATCTAGTTCTTGTAGAAGCTTTTTCAAATAACAAAACAATATTTTTACCTTTTAAAGAATCGCCTTCTATTCCACATCTCTTCTTGTTTTTAAAATCTTTAGATAATTTTAAAAGGTATTCTATCTCTTCTTTAGTAAAATCTTTTAATTTTAAAAAATCTCTTCCTTTTAAATTAATTGCCATTTTTTCTCCTAAAATTATAATGTTATAACTGTTCCCGTTAAACCACGAAGAGCATTAACACTTTTTTCTAATGCTGTTATTATAACTTTTTTCCCTCCCTGTTCTAAAAATCTACATGCTGCTTCAACTTTTGGTTTCATACTTCCTGTTCCAAACTCTTCCTCTTCTATATATTTTTTAGCTTCAGCAACAGTTATCTTATTTAACTCTTTCTGATTTTTTTTACCAAAATTTAAATACACCTTTTCTACATCTGTTAAAATCATAAATGTATCAGCTCCTATCTTTTTTGCTAAAACAGCTCCAGTATTATCTTTATCTATCACTGCTTCCACTCCCATCAAAGAACCATCATCTCTTCTAATAACCGGTATTCCTCCTCCTCCACAAGAGATAACAATCACCTTATTATCATAAAGTTCTTTAATTATCTCTCCCTCAACAATATCAATAGGAATAGGAGAGGGAACAACTCTTCTATATCCCTTATTTTCTTGATAGATCATCTTCCATTTTTTCTCTTTTTCTAATTTGATTTTTTCCTCCTCAGAATAAAAAGGACCAATAGGTTTGGTTGGATTTTCAAAAGCTGGATCATTTTTATTAACTAAAACTTGCGTTAAAAGCGCTACAATAGATATACCCAATTTTACCTCTTCCAACACATTATAAAACTCTCTTTGCAGCATATAGCCAATAAGACCCTGACTTTCAGCTCCACAAATATCTAAAGGCATCGAGGGTATTTGATCTTTAGCTATCTCATTTTGCAATAAAATAGCTCCAACTTGTGGACCATTACCATGCGTTATTGCTAATTGATACCCTGCTTCTATTATTTTCAAAAACTGTGAAGCAGTTTCTTTGACATGTTTGATCTGATCTTCATAAGTTCCTTTATCCTCCGCTCTTAAAAGAGCATTACCTCCAAGCGCTATTAATACTTTTTCCATTTTTAAAATCCTCTATTTAATACGCAAGTCATGCAATGAGCAGCTCCAAAACCTCCCGTTAAATTTTTAAGAGAAACAGGATAAACTTCTATTCCAAATTTATATAACTCTTTTTTATGAGGAAAAAATTGACCTTCGCTTTTTAAATATTCATAATCTTGCATTGCTTGATTATATAATTTACCAAGTCTTTTAGGTTCTCTTCTACTTCTTATCTTCAAAGTATCCAAAACCCCCTTAACATTTCTTTCTACTTCCACTGCTAAAATCTGTCTATTATCTACACACAAAAAATTAGCAGCATAAGCTAATTGTTCTAAAGTAGTGATGTTTACTATTTCGAACTTCTTTTTTTTAATATAATCATAAAGATTGATTTCTTTTAATTCTTTAGTAAACTTACCATAACCCTCATTTCTATATACTTCTACAATCGCATTTTTTAAAAGTATTTCACTTCCCACAACTATTTCGCTAGATGCTACATTAAAATAGGTATCTAAATGCATGTTTATCATAGGATCAGGTTTATCCGATCCAACTAAAGGATGAAGTGGTTGGTGAACTACACCTATCTCTTCATAATTGAAATCCACTGTTAAAAGTTGCTCTATTGCATCTCTGTTTGTTCTATCACCTATTCCTACCAAAGCAAATTTATCCATAGGAATAAATTCTCCTCCCTCTATTGTTCCTGGTGCTTCTATCTCTTTTTCAATAGGCAAATCTAAAATATCCTCCCATAAAAATCTTGTTATTTTAGTTTCTTTCCTTCTGCTTGGTTTAGACATACGACAAATAATAATCCCCTTATCTGTCATAAACTGTTGATCTCTCATAAAATATAGATTAGCAACAGGTTGCCTAGCAGTTATATTTACTTCAATATTTCTAGCCCCTTTTGCTGTTCTAAAAAATATTAAGGGGTTCATCATAATCATATAAAAAAAATGAAGATTATCGAAATAGGGTATATTTTTTTCAAATTCTTCTTTTGCTCTTTTCATTGTTGCTTCATCTCCACCATATTCCAAACAGTCTCTTGCCAATTCTATAAGTTTTTCTCTTATTCTATGTCTTTTCTTGGCTGCATCTAAAACAGTATCTCTTAATTTGATAACTTCTATATTAAACTCATATTTTAATATTCTTTCTAAAAACTCATGTTCTTTCCTAGCTCCCTCCCTACTAAAAGCTCTTTCATATAAAGCGGAATAGGGTTCTAAAAGTCCCAAAAACATCTCCATCCCCGGCCTATGAATAACCACTTTTTTCAAAGGATGCCATTCAGCTTTAATAATTCCATCCATTATTCTCCTCCTTGTTTTTTCATATCATATTTTACATTTATCTTATAAGCCCAAAAATAAATACCTATAGCAATAAAAGTTAAAATTATTAAATCATAAGGCATAGGCAATACATGCAATGGATTAAAATGTGTAAAATTTTGTAAAGAAAAACGCATATCTCCTAATATTGAAACAATAAGAACTAAAATAAGATAAACAGGTATCCACAAATTTCTTTTTATCTCTAAATCATGTCTTCTTATCAATAAAAATATTGGATATCCCGAAAGCATTAATAATATACCTACCAATGTCCATGGCCATGATGCCCAATATATGAGATAAGTTGAAAAGATAAATCCCAATAAAGTTATCGTTTTCGCAAATGGCAATTTAAAAGGCCTCTCAACATCTTTTTTAGTTGTTCTTAATATTACCAGTGAGATAGAGGCTGCTGCATAAGGCACAATAACAGCTACCGAAGCTATCAGCGCAACAGATGGAAAATTAGGAATAGTTATTAAAATAATTGTTGTCAAAATAGATGTAAAAATCAAAGAAGCTGCTGGAGTTCCATATTTTTTATTAACACTAGCCATAGGACTCCAAAATAATTTATCTTTAGCCATAGCAAAAGGCATCCTTCCTTGAAATAAAACCCAACTTCCTCCGCATCCTGCTGTTGCAATAATTGCTCCGATAACAACTATTGTTGCAAGGATAGGAAGATTCATCTTTTCTGGTATAGTAGAAAGAGGAGAAGATAGTTTTTCAATTCCCTGCCAATCATTTTTAACTAAATTTAAAGCATCCCATTCAATCATACCAACAAACACTAAAGCTATGACGACATAAACTAAAATAGTTATTAAAAGTGTCAAAATCATACTCCATGGAATGGTTTTTGAGGGGTTTTTAACTTCTTCCGTTGGAACTACTATTGCTTCAAATCCTGTGTATGACCAGAAAAAAAGTGTTATTGAAAGAGTAAATCCTTCAAATCCAAAAGGTATAAAAGGTTTAAAATTGGAAGCTTTAAAAAAAGTTAATCCAACCAACACAAAAATTAAAAGAGGAATAAGCTTTCCTATTGTTGTTATAACAGCATATAATCCCCCCCATCTAACTCCAAAAACATTTATAATAGTTAAAATCCAAAGAACAGCCACAGCTACCGTAACACCATGAGCTGTTAAAGTAGCTCCATGAGCTAATCCAGGAAAATAAAAACTCAAATAAACAACAAAGATATCTATAACTCCAGCTGTTCCAATAAAAAGATACAAAAAATATCCCCATCCCATAATAAATCCACCAAAATCTCCTAAAGCTAATCTCGGCAAAGAATAAGGGCCTCCTGTTATAGGAAAAGCAGAACCTAATTCAGCATAAGAAATCCCTAAAAAAATTATTATGATACCGCAGATAAAAATACTTAACACTAAGCCAGGGCCAGCATATGCACCCATTATAGCAGGCAAGATAAATATACCCGACCCTATCATACCTCCAATGCCTAAAGATACTAAAGTAAAAATACCCAGTTCTTTTTTTAATCCTTTTTTTTCCAAATCATTTCTCCTATTTCTTTTATTAATAAAAAAAAATCTTTAATAATTAAATATTTTTTTTTAATCCTTAATTCTTTCTTTCCATTTTTTATGAAAAAATCTATGAATGACAAATGGAATAATAGCAAAAATAACTATTCCTCCTATTAAGAAAACCTCATAAAAAATAATATTTTCTGGTTCTATCTGCTCGGGTGGAAAAAATCCCATTAATAAACAAAATAAAACACCTGATAAAGCTATCCCTCCAATTAACCACATTCCAAAAGATTTGAAAGGAACTTTAAATGGTCGAGGATGGTCAGCATATTTAAATCTTAATCTAATAAAAGATGCAAATAATAATAAATACATTAACAAATATAATAATGCTGTTAAATCATATAATAAAAAGTAAGATTGATTTATAGTTGGTTCAAATAATATCACCAACCCTAAAAGAGTAGAAATTAAAGCTTGCATTAACAAAATAGAAACTGGCATATTTTTTTTATTAACTTTTCTAAAAATAGCTGGCAACTCACCTTCTTGAGCTGTAGTTAAAAGACCTCTTGCTGGACCTAATGTCCAAGTATTTAACATACCCAATGCTCCAAAAGTCATTAATATTCCTAATATAGGAATTATCCAATTTAAATGATAAGCTTTTAAAAAATAACTAAAAGCAGATATAGTTCCTGATCCTAAAGATATTTGAGATTTCGGTATTACAACTGCTAAACTAATAGACCCTATAGAAAATATAGAAAAAATCAATATTGTAGCAATCAAAATTGCTTTAGGATAATTTTTTCTAGGATTCTGAACATCTTTTGCATGCACAGCAGGCATCTCCATACCAGAAGTTGTAATGACAAAACTTGCCAATAGTGCTAGTTGAGAAAATGATTTTACACTAGGAACCAGAGAATCAAAAGAAAAAACAATCTGTTTAGGATACCCTTTTATCATCCAAATAATTCCTAAAATAACTATAAAGATACCAGGGAAAATAGTTCCTAAGGTAATACATATAGTGCTGAATAAACCCGATGTTTTTACTCCAAAAAAATTAAGTAAAGTAATACTCCAAAATACTATTATAAAAACAGAAAAAATATATATCTTATTAGAAGCAAGCTCAGGAAATATTATAAAACCAAAGGTTGAAGCAATAAAAATAAGCATCGTAGGAAACCAAGCTAAATTTTGAACCCATTGCAACCATATAGCAATAAAACCAAAACTAGAACCAAAAGCTTTCTTAACCCAAAGATATATTCCTCCAGATTGGGGCCAACCAGTTGCGAGTTCTGCAGATACAAGTGCTAATGGAATAAAAAAAAAGATAGCAGAAAAAGCAAAATAAAAAAGGCCTGAAAAACCATATAATGCTGTAAGAGGTATGTTAGCTATATTTCCAGTAGCAGCAAAACAGATCATAGCCAACAAAAATACTGTTAAAGGTTTTTTATTCTTCATAATCTACAAAAATCTTTTTAACATATTTACTAGTAAAGGCTCTTAATAAAGCCCCATATTTTAAATTAAATTTAATCTTATCTCCCACTTTATATCTTCTATTTTTTAAATATAAAATAAGATGGTCAGAACTTGCTCCTAAAATTTCTAATCCATCTTCTGTAATAAGATCTTCAAAAATAGTATCCTGTCTACCTAAAGCTAGTAATGCTCTTGTAATAACTCCATAATCTTTAAAAGAAGGAATATTTCCAAAAGCATCTTGCCCTATTTGTCCTGAAGGAAGAGAGGGTTTATCTTTTAACTCTATTATCTCTCCCTCTAACAAAAAAGTATCTTGATGACTATTTAAAAAAGCTTTTCTATTCACTGTTTCTCTACCTAAAATTATCCCTTCTCCTATTCTTATATCATTTATTTTTTTACTTTTCATACCACTTATTAAAAGTGGAATGATAGAAGAATTTCCTCCACTTACCATTTGAAAAGAGATATTTTTATCTCTTTCCATTTTTATAACAATATCCTCAAACTCTTCAATTTTTTCTTGAGTAGGTATCACTCCTCCATAGCATGCATGATTCATTCCTATTCCATATAATTCAATATTTGGAAATTTTAAAGTCTCATCAATAAATTTTGATAACTCTTCTTTTAAAATTCCTTCTCTAAGATCTCCCATCTCAACCATCAATATAACTTTATGTCTCTTATTTTTTTTTTTAGCAAAATTAGAAAGTTTTTTTATAACGGAGAGTTCAGTATTTAAAGATATATCTGCATATTTTATAACATCAGCTATTTCACTTATCATAGGAGATCTAATCAACATATATCTCGTATCTATTTTTTCTTTTTTTAATCTCTTAATATTTTCTATTCTAGAATCCCCAATAATCTTAACACCTCCACTTACCATAGCTTTAGCTATATTTGGATTTCCACAAGTTACTTTTGTAATTCCAGTAACAGATATATTATATCTCTTTGCTAAAGAAACGACTATCTTTGCATTTTTCTTTATCTTATTTAAATCACATATTAATCGAGGAAATTTCATAATGTTTCTTTGATATATATAAATGGATCTCTATTTTGTCAACTATACCAAAAATCTTTCAAAATAATTATATCCATCCCTGAACAACAGGAAAAACTCTTCCTCTACTAAAAGATTTCTTACTAATATTTATTCCTAATGGCCCCTGTCTTCTTTTAAATTCAGCAATATGTATTCTTTCAACTAAATCTTGAACTATCTCTCTATCGATATTATGCTTTTTTATAATCTCTTCCGCCGTTATATGATTTTCTACATATTCTTCCAATATTACATCAACAATAGAATAATCATAAACAGCTTCTCTATCCGTTTGATTGGGTTTTAATTCAGCTGATGGTTCTTTTTCAAATATACTTTTAGGAATAATCTCTTTTTTTTCATTTATCCAATTAGCTATTTTATATATTAAAGTCTTAGAAACATCGCTCAAAAGCGCAAGGCCTCCGCACATATCTCCATACAAAGTTGTATATCCAATAGCCATCTCACTTTTATTCCCAGTACTTAACACAACATATCCCAATTTATTAGATATCCCCATCAATATCATACCTCTTATCCTAGCTTGAATATTTTCTTCTGCTGTACCAAAAACTTTTCCATAAAAAATAGGACTAAAAAGATCTAAAAAATCCTGAAATATACTATCTATAGAAATATCTTTAAGTTCTATCCTTAAATTTTCAGCAACTATTCCAGCATCTTCCAAGCTAGCAAGAGAGGAAAATCTAGATGGCATCCTAACACCTAAAATATTTTGTGATCCTAAAGCATCTACAGCTATACATGCTGTTAAAGAAGAATCTATTCCTCCAGAAAGTCCTATACAAGCTTTAGAAAATCCCTGCTTATAAAAATAATCTCTAACCCCTAAAACTAATGCATCATACAGATCTTTAATAGGGTTAACCATAAAAATTTCAGAAAAGGTCTCTTCCAAATCAAAAATAATGCCCTCTTCAACAAATCCTTTAGCCATCTGTATAAGATTGCCACCGCTGTCAAAATAAGTGCTATACCCATCAAAAACGAGTTGATCATTAGCTCCTACCTGATTGCATAATATTAAAGGACATTTCAAATCAGCAGCAGCTTTTTTATATATCTCCAATCTTATATCATTTTTTTTAAAATAATAAGGAGAAGCTGATAGATTCAAAACCAGATCAGGTTTTAATTTTTTCATATCCTCAACCGGATCTCTCCAATATCTAATCTCTCTCGAAATCTTAGCATGTTGCCATACATCTTCGCATATAAAAATCCCAATCTTTTTTCCTTTATACTCCCATACTTTTTCTTCATCACCTGGTTCAAAATATCTAGTCTCATTAAAAACATCATATTCAGGAAGAAGAGTCTTATCCTTATATCCCAAAATTTCTCCATTATATATAACAACAGCGCTATTATATAAAATTTTCCCTTTCTCTTTTCCAGTTTTCCTTGGGGCTCCCAAAACCACAAAAAGATCCTTCGTTGCTTCTTTAATCCTCAAAATACTTTTCTCTATTTCTTGTATAAAATCTTCAAAAAAAAGCAGATCAAGAGGAGGATAACCACAAATAAAAAGTTCCGAAGCTAAAAAGATATCTGCCTTCTCTCTTTTAGCTTTATGGATCTCATGTATAATTTTATCTGTATTTCTTTTTATATCTCCAACTACTGGATTTAGTTGAGCTACATAAATTTTCATATTTCTCCTTTCTTGACTTAAATCATTTTTTATATTTTACTTATAGTAAAAAATGAAAAAAGGCTCTCTATCTGTTAAAAGCTCAGATATTTTACCTATTATTAAAAAATGGTTGTATTCTGATAAAGATATTTTTTTAAGAGAATTAATATCCAATAGCTGTGATGCTATTCACAAATTAAAAATTTTAGATAACAAAATTTTAAAAAAAGATTTTAAAATCTCTATAAAAATAGATACAAATAAAAAGACTCTTAGCATCTCTGATAATGGAATAGGGATGACACAAGAAGAGGTAGAAAAATATATCACACAAATAGCTTTTTCAGGAGCTCAGGAATTTTTAGAAAAATATAAATCACAAGAAGAGATAATTGGACATTTTGGTCTTGGTTTTTTCTCTTCTTATATGGTAGCTAAAAGGGTAGAATTAAAAACAAAATCCTATAAAAAAGAAGAAAAAGGAGTATTTTGGTCTTGTGATGGCTCTTCAGATTATTTTATAAAAGAAGAAGAGTTACAAGACAATGGCACAGAGGTAATTTTACATATAGATGAGCAATCTTTAGAATTTTTAAATGAAGATAAAATAAAAGAGACATTAAAAAAATATTGTCCTTATCTTCCTTTTTCTATTTATTTAAATGAAAAACATTTTAATAACAAAGATCCTCTTTGGCTTAAAAATTCTTCAGAATGCACTGATAAAGAATATTTAGAATTTTACAAAGAATTGTATCCTAAAGATCCAGATCCTATTTTTTGGATTCATTTAAATGTCGATTATCCCTTTCATTTAAAAGGAATCTTATTTTTTCCAAAAATAAAAAATTTAGAACCTCAACTTAGCAATATAAAACTTTTTTGCAATAGAGTTTTTGTAACAGATAATTGCAAAGATCTACTTGCAGATCATTTAACTATTTTAAAAGGTGCTATTGATTCTTCCGATATTCCATTAAATGTATCTAGAAGCTATCTACAGGTAGATCCATCAATAAAAAAAATATCTAGCCATATCTCCAAAAAAATCTCTGATAAGTTAACAAATATATATATTTCCCAAAGAAAACAATTTGTAAGTTACTGGCAAGATATAGAGGTATTTATAAAAATAGCTATGCTTCAAGATGACTCCTTTTATGAAAAATCAAAAAATTTTCTTATCTGGAAAAATAGTGATGGTAATTGGACAACTATTGAAGAATATTTAGAAAGAAATAAAGGAGATAAGATTTTTTATTCTCATGATGAAAATCATACTTTTCTTAATATCTTTAATAAAAAAAAAGAAATCATCTTCACAAATCCTTATATAGATACTGCAATTTTAAATATGTTAGAGAGTAAATATCTTGAAAAAAATAAATCTATAAAATTTCAAAGAATAGATTCAGAGATAGATCCCTCTTTCTTAGATCCCTCTAAAGAAAAAATATTAGTAGATAAAGAGGGGAAATCTGAAAATTCTAAAATAGAAGAATTTATTAAATCAATACTCTCTTCCATAGAAGAGAATTTAAAAATAAAAGCTAAAAGCTTTTCAACTAATTTGATCTCCGGATTTATAATGATAGAAGAAGAAAATAGGCGTTTTAAAGAATATATGAAGCTAACGCATAATGAATCTGATCTCCCTATGTCTAAAACTTTTGTTGTTAATACCAATAGTAAAATTATTTATAAAGCTTATCTCATAAAAAATAAAAATCCAACTCTTGCTAAAAGCTTAATAGTTCATGCTTATAATTTAGCTTTAATAGCACAAAAAGAGTATCCAATATCTAAGGTAACTGATTTTGTCAAGGACACAAACATTTTATTAGACAGTCTTTTAGAGTCTACCTAAAATTATTTATATTTTAATATTTTCAATACCATTTTATT
Organism: Chlamydiae bacterium SM23_39; assembly: GCA_001303765.1. Classification (GTDB taxonomy): domain Bacteria; phylum Chlamydiota; class Chlamydiia; order Chlamydiales; family SM23-39; genus SM23-39. The sequence goes on along the minus strand of LJUH01000002.1, from coordinate 34,995 downwards.
CAAAAATGTATTGCCTGCATACAACTCTTCATCAAGAAATGTTAACGCAGTGTCAGAGCTAAGTAGAAATGGTCCCTTTTTAGACTTTAGATAATGATATTAATTGAAATTTTCTAAGTATATTTAAGTGATAATTATACATAATTATGACGATATTTCTTGTGGCATGTATTCTTTAGGACAAGTGGTAACAATATTTCCTCCAACATCAAAAATATTTTGAGGAAATAAACATCTTTTTAAATGCTCTATTTTTATCTTAGCTTTTCCTGAAGAAGCTTTTATTAATTCATTGCTATGATAATAGTGCGGAGGAGATATTGTAGTGAACATTTTTTCAGGAAAGTTTGTTCGTATCAAGTGAATAGCTGGTGATAAATCTGAATCATTAGAAATTAAATATGCATGATCATAAGCATTTTTATATGCTAAATTAAGCAAAGCTAATGCAATGTTAACATCTGTTTCTTTCTCTTCATGGCCATTCCAGGAAATTTTGCATTTTGGACATTTTCTGTTTTTTAGATTTAAATTTTCCCATCACTAATTTTACTCCAACAGAATTTAATGCTTTAACATATTGTAAATGTCGTTTTTTTGATTTAGGAAGCCAATTTGCATATGCAGAAAAATAATATACATCTACTAATACTTGTGATTTTGGTCTTATAAAAACAGAAGCTAGACATTTTAGATTTATCCATTTTAAATACGGCATATTTAATTTATCAATAGCATGATAAAGATTAAATCCATCTATGAAACAAATAACACGTTGCTGTGGCATTAAAGCTCCAAAAAAAATAAACCACAAGTCGGAACCCGTGGCTTTCGCATAGATAAACCATGCGGGATGTAATTTAATATATATCATAGATATTTTTTTTATCAAAGTCAAACAAATTATTTTTTGCAGGCCAAATAATTTATATATATCTATAGAAGTTGAAAAATGCTTTAAATTTTTCAAAATTTTATTTTAAAAAACGATAAGATATATACTTTGTTCAACATTAAAAAATAATGTAAAGACTAAACTTAAAAATGGACAAATTTAGGGGGGCAGGTCAATTTGAATTGGTATTACTACAATTTTAAAAATTCTCACTTTTTAAAGTGTCTACTTTTATTGAATCACATCAATAATACATAATTATGACGATATTTCTTGTGGCATGTATTCTTTAGGACAAGTGGTAACAATATTTCCTCCAACATTAAAAATATATTTGACATCAAATTTTATTATATTATATTTTATTTTTGTGTTTTTTAATTTTTAGGAGGTTTAATATGTTGAATTCCTTATATGATTTAGGGGGAAATTTAATTACTTCATCTGTGAAAGATTGGCTTGGCCATCATCCTCACGATAATGTTGTAAAAGTTCAAGGAATAGATCTGTTAATCAGAGAAGTTGCTCTTGATACTTTTGGGCATAATATTCAATTAACAGTAGTAGGATCTCCCCAGCAAAAATTGAATGGTTTTGTTACTTCTAATACTGGATCAAGTTCTAAGAAAGCAAGAGGGAAATGCATAAAAGCTATAGAATATATGGTGAAGCAGACTTACAAAAACTAAAAACAGATTTAACTTTTTATGAAAAAAAACCGTTATGTGATTGTTAAACTTAACATAGCTTAGCTAAGCTTAGTGGCTTATTTTATTTTTTATTCAAATTCTTATTATAATGTACATTTTAACTTAGACTATTTTAGAAGCTGAAATGAAATAACCTATTTTCTTTTTTTATTTTTAAACTTCTCTAAATACTCCAATGCTTTACCAGCTCCAATACAAACAGCTAAAAGAGGATTAGGAGCAACAAAAACAGGCAGCCCTGTTTCTTTTATAAGAGCTTTATCTAATCCCTTTATTAAAGCTCCTCCCCCTGCTAGAACCATTCCTCTTTCCACTAAATCTGCTGATAATTCTGGAGGGCATTTTTCTAAAGTTAATTTAACATTTTCTATTATCTGTTGAATAGGTTCATTTAAACACTCTCTTATCTCTACAGAATTTATTCTTTTTGTAACAGGTAATCCAGCAACTTGATCTCTTCCTCTTACCTCCATCTCTAATTCATTGTTACCCATAGGATAAGCACTACCTATTGTAATCTTAATATTTTCAGCTGTCCTTGGACCAATCATTAAATTATATGTTCTTCTCATATAATTCATAATAGCATCATCAAATTCATCTCCTGCTATTCTTAAAGAACGAGATTCAACTATACCTCCTAAAGAAATTATAGCTATTTCAGTTGTTCCTCCTCCTACATCTATTATCATATTAGCTGCAGGCTCATGAACAGGAAGATCTACTCCAATAGCAGCTGCCATAGGTTCTTCTATCAATACAACCTCTTGTGCTCCTGCATGTAATGCTGAATCCTCTACAGCTCTTTTTTCAACCCCTGTTATTCCTGAAGGAACAGCTATCAAAATCTTTGGTCTAAATAAACTTCTTGATGGAGTAACTCTTCTTATAAGTTCTTTTAACATACCTTCAGCAATTTCAAAATCTGCTATAACACCATCTTTCATAGGTCTTACCGCATGTATCCTTATTGGTGTCTTCCCTAACATATCTTTAGCTTTATGTCCTACTGCTAACACTTCATTTGTCAAAGAATCTACAGCAACAACAGATGGTTCTGCTAAAACAATACCCTTATTTTTAACATAAACTAAAGTATTAGCAGTACCTAAATCTATTCCTATATCATGTGAAAAAATATGAGAAACCTGTGAAAAGTTCTCAAAAAAAAGTTTTTTCACTTTTTCTAAATAATCTCTTAATCCTAATGTTTTTTTTTCTAAAGTAACCATTTATCATCCTTATGTCTCAAGAAGTTTTAAAACATCTTCCCAAGTTAATTTTGTTATAACCTCATCATCACAACTTACAACTTTTTTTACCAATCCTTTTTTTCTTTTTTGTAATTCTATTATTTTTTCTTCTATAGAATTTAATGTAACTAATTTATAACATAAAACAGCTTTTTTTTGTCCAATTCTATGAACTCTATCCGTTGCTTGATTCTCAACAGCAGGATTCCACCATAAATCATAATGTATAACAGTATCAGCTCCAGTAATATTTAATCCAACCCCTCCAGCTTTTAAAGAAACTAAAAATACTGAAATATCTTTATCCATATTAAACTTTTTAACTATTTCTAATCTATTTTTTGTAGTCCCATCTAAATAACATAATTTAATACCTCTATTCTCAAAATCCTCTTTCATTATATGTAACATCTGAGTATATTGACTAAAAATAACTATCTTATGATCTCCTTCAACTAAAGTTTGTAAAAGCTCAAGTAACATCTCATATTTTGCTGAATCTCCTAATTCAGCTTTTTCTTTAACAAAGATTGCTGGATGACAACATATCTGTTTTAATCTAGTAAGAGTTGCTAAAACATGGATTTGCACTTTATCAAAGCCCTCTTTCTCTACAAGCTTGGAAAGCTTTTGTTTTGCTGCTTCAGCATATGATCTATAAAATGTTTGTTGCTTATCTGATAATTTACAATGGTAAGTAATCTCTGAAATCTTAGGTAACTCTTTTAAAACATCATCTTTCATTCTTCTCAAAATAAAAGGAGATACTCTCTTTTTTAAATATTCCATATTCTTTTTATGATTATCACCAACTGTCCTAACATATTTTTCTATAAATCTATCAAAAGAACTTAAAAATCCCGGCATTAAAAAATCAAAGAGACTCCATAACTCTTCCAAAGAATTTTCTATAGGAGTACCTGTTAAAATCATCTTATAAGTAGACTGAACTAGTTTAACAGACCTAGCATTTCTTGTGCTTCTATTTTTTATATGTTGAGCTTCATCTAAAATAGCATATTCAAAATTAATCTTTTTATAATATTCCACATCTTTTTGCATTAAAGTATAAGAGGTTATAAAAACATCAAAATCTTTAAAATTATCTATGATCTTTTTTCTTTGAGCAGGTGTACCTTCAACAATTTTTACATTTAAAAAAGAGTTAAATTTATTAAACTCCTCTTTCCAATTATGTAATAATGAGGTAGGACATATAACAAGAAAATGAGAGTTATTCTTTTTATTTTTGATTTGAGTAATAGCTGCAATAGCTTGCACTGTTTTCCCTAACCCCATATCATCAGCTAATATTCCATTTAGATACATCGTTCTAAGTCTCTCCAACCAATAGACTCCCTCCTTCTGATAAAGTCTAAGTTCTCTATCTATAAATGGAGGGATTAAAGAAGGAGTAAAATCTTTTTCTCCTAATATCTCCTTCTGTATCTCTTTTAAAGATTTACTAATAGAAAATTTTATATCCAAATTTTTAAATAAAGATTCATCTATATTGACTAAACTCCAAAGAGGTCTATCAAAACTACCATTTTCTAATTTTTTTATTCCTATCTCATCAAATATTTGCATTATCTTTTTCAATCTAGTTAAATCTAAAACAAGAATTTTAGAAAATTTAGTAGTCTTATCCTTTTTTAATTCAATATAACAACGATTAGAGATCACGCATTCCCATAATCTATCTAATGAAACCCCTTTTAAATCTCCTTGAACACCCAGTAAAACTTGATAATATCCAACTCTATTTTTATAATCCAAGGACAATTGAAATTTTGTATTATCATAAACAAATTTATCTAAAAGATTCTGTGGATATTCAAAAGTGATAATATCTTGATATTTAGGAACTATTTCTGTCATAAATTCAACAATTTTTCTTTCGCTTTTTGTTATGTAAAAACCATTCTCTTCATTAAAAACAAAATCTTGAAATAACCTTTCAACTATATCTCTCTCTCCTTCCAGATTCCTCGCTAAGATCCCTTCTTTACCAATAAATTTATGTATCTCCTCAAAAGACAAATTATTAGATATACTTTTAACCTCAATCTCCTCATATTTAAAATATAAAGATCCCTCTAATTCACCATCTACATATGACAACTTACATCTACCTTTAACATTTTCAGGATAAGGAATAGTCACAAATCTATCTAAAATCTTTTCATTAGTGATCTCTCCATATCTTCTAAGTTCAGGAATAGAGTTCTCTACAAAACTACCAAATAAAGGTTCAGGGATAGTTAACTCTCTAAGTTTATCTAAAGATTTGATATGAACTCTTTTAATATAATCTAAAAATCTATAGTATACATCTTGATAAATAACCCCAGGAATATTAGATTCCAAAATAATAGCTTCCTCCATTGATACCGAAGACTGATCTATTACTATTGTTGGATTTATTAAAATTTTAGAAGCAGGGGGTTCAATATATTCTAAAATAAAATTAAAATGTAGATAGGAAAAAGAGCATTGCAGAGGAGTTTCTAAATTTCCCATAAAAATATATGGCATAATAGGAAGATCCTCTTTATCACTAACAAATCCTCTACTTCCAGAAATACTTTCAAATATTTGAGATAAAATATCTCCAAAGCTCTCATTATCTATAAAACCTATTTTTTTATTTTTATCATTTTTTTCTTCATTATCCCTAACCTTATTAATCATCTCTTTCATAATTTTTTTCCCACACCCTTCAAAAGAATTTAAACTAAAAAAATAGTTTCTTCCTCCAAAAATAATACCTTCTTCATATTTCAACTTATCTAAAAACATTCTTATAAAAGGTATTTGAATAGGTTTAGAACGCATAGGCACTCTAAGTGCTAACTGAAATTCTATAACTTTTTGATTAATAGATTTAGGGTTTATTATAATAGCAGGTTCTGCTTTTGTGATAATATTTTTTTTATCATGAATAAAAAAAGAAGAACAAGAAAGAAGGTAAGAAGCATTTAAATATTCATCTATAACCTCTTTTTGATAGTTAACATCTTTCTTTATTTTTTCTTTTTCTAAAACTGCATCGATCTCTTTTAAAAGATCTTCATTATCTTCTATTCTTCCTCTTTCAGAAAAATCAACAATAAGAGAATCTAAATGTTCTTCTAAATAAAAAACTAATGCAGCAATATGTTTACAATCATACCTATAAGCACAATCACAATTCGAATGTACTGTTTGAGATTCAAAACGATCTATCTCTATTTCACTCTCATAAGTATTTTCAAAATTTCCTAAAATCTTAGCTCCTACTCTAATAATATCTGAATCAAATTTTAAAATTTTAGCTGATATTATTTTTTTCAAATCATGTATATCTTTCCCCTCTTTTAAAATAGAAGAAGAAAAATCTTGTTTCAATTTTCTAAAGTTTAACATCTCTTGATTCCCATAGCCTGTAAGTATTTTTTTTACATTTTTTTTTTATCTTCCGCAATAAAAAAATTTTTTTATATAAAAAAATTTTTATAATAATTTGAAAAATAAATATTTAAAGAAATAAAAAATGCAACAAAAAATTTATTCATCAAAAGATCTATCCAATCTTTAGATATTATTTAGAAAAAACTTTTTATTCTAAATACCTATCAAATGTTGCATCATATTTTGAAATTCCAATACATATTTTTCTAATAATAAAAATTCATTTTTTATTTGATCTTTTTCTGTAAGATTTTTAAGTTTATCGCACTGTTTTTTAATGTTAGAAAATAATTTTTCAAGATTTTCTGGAAAAATTTGAAATTCTTTTAGGATATTTTGTGATTTTTCTAATCTTTTTTTTACCCAGGACAAAGGAGTTTTTTTTATTTTATCATCTTTATTTTGCCACTCTTTTTTCTTTTCCTTTAATTCTTCTTGTTTTATAATAAAATTTTCTTTTTCCTTTTTATAAATGTTCATTTTTTCTTTGACTTTTGTCAATGATTGTTCTAAATGATTCTTTTTTTGAATAATTTTCTTTAATTCTTCTTCTTTTGATTTTTTTTCCTTAGTCTTTAACTCTAATTCTTTTCTTTTTTTAATAATTGATGGATCTTTCTCTTCTAACTCTTTCTTCTTCTCTTCGAATTCTTTGTCTCTCTGCAATTTACTACACTTTTCATGAAGAGCATTAATTTTCTTTACATAATCTTTTGCTCCTTTTCTTTGCGATTCCCACCATATTCTTTGCGATTTCCACCATATTTTTGCTCGATTTATTAATGACTCTTTACTTCTTGGTTCTTCGATAAATTTTTCTTCAACAAACCCTTTTTCTTCTAGTTGCTTTATAGTATTTTTTTTTATCTTTTTTTGAGATAATAGTTTTTCATATTGCTCAATCTCTTCATCAATGTTTTTCATATTTTCTATTATTTTTGATATTTTTCTATTCAAAGGTCCAATCATTGCATCTATAAATTCTTCTTCGTCCTTAATTTGCTTATTTACTTCTTGTAATGTTAATTCTAATGTCTTCTGTTCACATTCTACTTTACATATTTTATTTCTTCTTTTTTCTTTTTCTTTTTTACATTGTTCTAGTTCCTCTTCTATTCTTTTTTGTTCAATTTCTAAGTTTTTTTCATCTTTCTCAATCTCTTTAGTTAATGTTTCTGCTTCTTTTTTTATCTTATCTATATCTAAATATTTCTCTATCTTTTTCCAAAAAAGACTTATTTTCTGAAGACAATCTTCAATAATTTTCTTATCTTCTGCTTTCTTTATATTTAAAAAATTTTGATGTTCTTTATTAAACTCCTCATCAATTTGTTTTAAATTCTCTAGAGTTAAAGGAAATTTAATATTTTCTTTCATTGAGAATGATGTAAAATAAATCCTATTAATATATTTTTTATAAATTTTTCGAAACTTTTCTCCCGGTTCTACAATATATTCATTAACTTTACAAACTATTAATGTTAACTCATCCACATTAAAATAACAACAGAGTGTCTTTATACAAGATAAATCTATAGCATATAAACTATATGAGCGTATCTTATCTAACCTAGAAAAATTTTCCTCTGGTTGTTTTTGTTGCAATGAATCTAAATTTTTTTTAACAAAAGCAGTACAATCTGTGATATCTTTTTGTGAAATCTTTTCTGAAACATTTAATTTACAAATTTTTTCTTTTGAAACTGTACTCTCTTTTTCCTCAGAAATTTTTACGCAAAAATTCCCTCTCTTTCCATCTTGCATTCTATTAATAGACATAATTTCCTCATTTTTTAAATAATTTACATCAAGGTTAAGTTAGCTTATATACCTCATTCATCGATACCTAATACTCTTAATATCTTTTTTTAGATTCTTAACAATAGTCAACATTTTTGGTACCCTTTTTATGCCTTTTTCCATCCTGTTTCCTAGAGTTTCTTTCAAATCTATAGTTCCAACTTTTGCTTTTGCTTTGGTTCTCACCTTAATATCTACCAATTTATCTTGCAAAAAGTAACACAAACCCTGTAAATTCTCCATATCTTTCCATACTTTAGTATAGTTTTCAAGTATCATTTTACATCCTTCTTTGATCTCTTTTGCCTTTTGAAATTCTGGATCCTTTATTGCTTCTTCTTTTTCTTTAATTTCTTCTTTTATTTTTTCTATCTTCTCTTCAAACTCTTTTTTTTTGTTTTCCAAAAATACCTTTCTTTTTACTTTCTCCTTTTCTTTTTCTTCTATCTCTTGCTTGAAGTATTCTATCTTTTTCCGATACTCTAATATTTGTTTATCAAGTTCAGGTTTTTTCCCGTTTTCTTTTTCCTTAATTAATGTCTTATTTTTCTTTTCTAGATTTTCCCTGCTTTTATCTAATTGTTCTTTAAAGCCTTCTTCTCTCTTCCTCAATTCTTCTGCATCCTCATTCACACCTATTTTACCAACCATCCGAGAAAACCATCCTTCCTTTTGCTTATCCTCAATTCTACGATTAGATTCCGATTCCGATTTTTGAAGTCTTTTAATGATTTTTTTTATCTCTCCTCGTTCCTTATCTATTTCTAATCGTTTATCTTTATAATCCTTAAGCTCTCCACTATTCAATCCTATTTCCTGAACCATCAATGTTCCCTTTGAAGAAGATATTTCCTCGTCTATTTGTCTCAATTGCTCTTTAATTAATGCTAATTCTCCTTCTCGCTCTTTGTATGTATCCTCTAACTTTTCTTTCAATTTTCCTTTTTCTTGTTCAAGTTTTATAAATGATTTAATAATCTTAGAATTTTCTTCAAATTTACTACTTATACACAATTCAAAAGATTTTAGACCTATTTCAACTCGTCCTTCCTTACTAATAAGGTTTACATCTTCTTGAAAATCTTTATACATTTTTGAAAAACAATCTTCATATACTTTTGAAATATCTGTATCTACTTTATTTAAATCGTCTTTAATTTTATTCAAATCACAAGTCGGGAATTCCTTCTTTATGGAAAATAGTGAAGATTTAACATTTTCATAACTATCTTTCGCACTTTTCAAGTTTTCTAGGAAATCACTTCTAATATATTTGCGCCATTTTATAAAAATTTTTCTAACCTTTAATATTGGGTCTGCAATGTGGCTCTTAAATTTTAACTTTTCTAAGAACCCTTGAGGCAAATTAAAAGCTCGCTGTACTGTCTCTGTATTAGATAAATCTAGCTCTGTAAAAGATTTATTTTTAGAAGATTTATAAAATTGGTTTAACATTTCCTGTGCCTTTGACCGTTCCTTCCAAAGTGTAATCATTTTTTCTTTTTCTTCTTCCGTGATCTGAAATGGTCTCTGCAAAGTTTCCTGAGATCCATTCTCATTAGATATTGAAACTCTTTGAGATAACTCTCTATTTCTCTCAGTATTACTTGTTGAAGGCTCAAAAAACTCATTTCTTTCTGAAGGAACCTCAAAATGAATACATCCATTTCTCTTAACAGAAACAGTGCAAGCTCTAACAAAATTTTGTGTAATATTCTCATCCCGAATGCTTCCTAACCCAATGTCGTCACGTGAAACTTGAATCATTTTTCCAGAATTAACTTCTTGTATTTCAAATTGGATTCCATCTTTATTTTTTGTAATAATAATTTTACTGTTATCATCAATTGTTTTTTCGCAGCAAAAATATTGACAACTTTTCCCTGATACAGAGTTTGATATACTTGACATAAATTTCTCCTTTTTTTTTGTTTTAGATAGCAAATAACTATCTAAAATATTTTTATTTATACCTTGAACTATATATGATATTGTCTCATCATCATATTGTTCTCCCATTTTACGTAATAAACTAGACAAAAGTTCTTCATCAATAAAGGTACGCATTAATTTTCGGCATTCTTCTTTTTTTCCCTTAGATAAATATGCTTTAACAACTTTGAAAATTAATGGCTGTCTATAATAATTATCTTGTATACAATATTCAAAAATTATCTTTTCAGCTCTTTTATAATCCTTCTTATTGATACAAACTTGAATGATTCTCTTATATATTTGAAGAATAAATTCTTTAGCAAATTCCTCTTCTTTAAAATGATTTTTAATTTTTCTTAAAATTTTTTCGGATAAGCTTTTTAATTCATATGTTTTAAAAAAAAAATGTTCAACGCCATCTAAAATATTCTTAGTATCTCTCATTTTCTCAAAGAAAAAATATTTTATTCTCAAAAAATCGTCCTCAGTAATTTCATTTCTCGAAGCACTCTTTAAAGAAAAAATCCTAAGAATATTGTTAATAATTTCTTTATTTTCATCATCAAAACTTTCTCCTATTTGATCCCATAATTTTTCATATTTAACCTTATATCTTTCTTTCGACTCCATTAACTTATCAAAGCACCGATGCACACTAACTAATGAACAAATATCTGCTGGAGCTAAAAATTCCACCACATCAAAAAAATTATCTTTACTTAATTCACTTAATTTTGTAGTTGGAATCGTATTTATTGGTGAAGTTTTAACAAAAATCTCATAATTTTTATTTTTTATAACATAATCAACACAAGTCTGAACAAATGATTTTTCTGCAATAATTTTTTCTTCCAAAGAGCATCTACTAATATTTTTTGTTAAAAGAGGAATTTCCTTTCCAGAAGGAACGATTATAAACTGTAACTCCTCTCCTCTTTTTCTAATAATACTTTCACTGTAATTATCTACACAAAAATTTTCTGAACTCTTTTGTATCTCATCAATTGCCATAATAACTACACATTGCTATCAATTATAAAAAAATATTTTTTAATATCAATAAAAATTTTTTGATTTTTTATATTTTCAAAACATCAAGATATAAGATTCTAAAAAAAACATCTTAAAATATTACAAAACATTTTATAAAAATTTTTCAAAAATTATTTATCAGATGAACAATCTTTTAACTTCTTAGATAAAATAAACTTTAAATTTTCCTTAACCTGTTTATCTTCTGGAATATTTTTTTATCTAATATCTCATTTGATGTTTTTTCTGCTTCTTCATAATTTTTTAAATAATAAGCAGATATAGAAAATTCTAATAACAATCCATATCTATATATCCAATCTTATACAAATAAAATATCTTTAGGATATAGAATTCTCAACCTCAACTTTGCAAAATAATATTACTCTTTATAATTTTTTTTTCTTCTATAAATATTAGCTAAATAATACAAAAGTTCAGCTCTGGAGGGTCTTAAAAAAAAGCCTCTAAATAACTTCTAATAAACTTTTCTTTTTTAAAATCAATAAATATTCTTTTAATAAAGCTATCTGTAAAAGAAAAAAAATTTCCCTATTAGATTCATAAAGCTTTCCAGGGATTTCTTTCATAAAATTTAATAATTTTTTGTGTTCCATCAGTAAAACCAATATCAACATAATCCAATAACCTATTATATTTTACAGATTATAAAAATCTCTTAATAACCCTGCTCTCATCTTTCACAATCATATTTAAAAAAATAGTCTTTAAAAAAATATTTAGAAATGAAAAATGTTAAAAAAAACTTTTTCATATCAATAATTATATTTCCATTTACAAAATTTATCTAAAACTATTATTTCATGACGCCTTACTTCTCTAGAAAACAGATCCTTGTATCTCTTTTTAGTTTTACATCCAAGTGGAATATTTATCTTTATCAATCCCTGAACTCTTGTCTTAAAAATAGAATCGAAGGAGACTATTCCTTCGATCAAAAAAAATTTATAAAAACTTGTATTAAACCTTATCCTTCCACCAAATGATTTTCTACAAACATCCCCTCCATAATAATAGGGTCCTGCCGCAGTATATATATTAATATTTGAATTTGGATGATTTAATAGTCTCCCTATTTCTAAATCAAACCCTTCTAATGGTGCTTCTATTTTTTTTCTTTCTAAATAATATCCTGCAAGATATTTATCATATCTACAATAATCTAAAATTTTTTCATTACTTACAGGAATATATCCATTTACTCGAATATCAAATCTCTCTCCTATAAATTCTGCTCCTATTCCTATCTGATGAAAATGGTGGTTTTTATCTCTAAAATCATAATAAATATTTAATCCACAAACATATTTTAATTTTGGTGAAAATCTAACTCCAACACCAATATTTGAAGCTTGTGTATCATCGTTTAATATATGATATCTTAAGTCAATAAAAGAACAAACTTTTTCATGATGTCTCTCAAAAAAAAAGCGCGATTGCATTGTTGTATACCCATGATTATACCCAACACCTCCATTTTCAATATGTTTTAATCCCAATACTGCGGTGCATGGTTTAAACATGGTTTCATTTCTATTAACAACTTCCTTCTCCTGAAAATCCTCTGCAAAGACTTTAATAAACAAAAAAACTAAAAAAAATATTAAAAAAATTCTCAAAAGAAACTCCTTATCTTAAAAATACAATATTCTATTCAACTCTCATAATAACAATAAAAGCTGTTACCGTGGCTTTTAGAGGAACTCCTGCTAAAGTTAAAGATTTATCATCACAATTATTAATTAAAGTTAAAACATCACCTGAATTTAAATCTAAAATAGCAGACAAAGTACTGGTTACATTACCAGCCCCCACATTTAAATTTACACAAGATGATCCTGCATTTACTGCTAAAGCTACCACTTCATTCCCTGCTTGAGTGACCACTCCAAAATCTATAAAATATTTTCCTGTTGTGTTTATGGTAATAGTAGTGCTAGGTGCTGTAAAACTTATATCTGTTCCAAAAAAACCAGTAGTATTCTCAAAAGATATTGCTTCGCATGCAGGAATTGTTTGTTCCAAGCAAGTAAAAACACGCCCACCACTGATTATTCCCCCTGCTGGTCCTTGAGGACCAATAGCACCTGTTGCACCAGTAGGCCCTGTAGGCCCAGTTACTCCTGCCCCAGTAGGACCGGTTGGACCGGTTGGACCGGTTGGTCCTGTAGGGCCAGTTACTCCTGCTCCAGTAGGCCCAGTAGGTCCCGTAGGGCCTGTAGGGCCGGTAGGACCGATAGGCCCAGCTGCTCCAGTACACCCGCAAAGCCCTCTAGGACCTGGAGGTCCTTGTTCAGGAGCCATGCAACTCCCAGACTTAGCATATAATTCTACCTTTACAACAGATAAAAAAATAACCAATACAAAAATAAAACAAAAATTTTTTTTCATTAACAACCCAAAGTTACTAAAATTTTAATTAAATTTTTTTTAATTTCAATAAATATTTTAAAATCATAACTTGATGAAAAAAAAAAATAAATTTATTCTATTAAATTATTTTGCGGGTGTAGCTCAGCGGTAGAGCATCACGTTGCCAACGTGAGGGTCGTGAGTTCGAACCTCATCACCCGCTTTAAAAAGGATAGATTATGGATTTAGAATTTGAAAATGAAAAAGTACATGTAAAAGTTACAAAAAAACCTGCATGCTTAGTTGAATTAAACATAACAACTTCTTCTTTACTAACTGAAGAAGCCAAAAACAAAGCTATAAAAAATGTAAAAAAAGAAATATCTATTTCAGGTTTTAGAAAGGGCAAAGCTCCTGATAGCTATATTATCACAAACTATCCTAAAGAGATAGAAGCTGAATGGAAAAATGAGTTAGCTAACTTATCTTTTTTAGAAGCAGAAAAACTTGTTAAGATCTATCCTTTATCTTATTCTGAAAGGATCTCTTATAATCTAAAAAAATATTCTGAAGAGGGTGCAGAGTTAACTTTTACCTTTGAAACGGAACCTACAGTACCAACAATAGATATTAAAAAATTTAAATTAAAAGAAGTGAAAGAGAAAAAATTTGAACTAAAAGATGTAGATGAATTAATAAGACAATCCAGATTTTTTTATGCTAAATGGAATGAAGTTGATAGACCTATTAAATTAGGAGATTATGTAATATTAGATATAGAAGCATTAGATGTTAATCCACCTAAAAAAATATTTTCGGATGTTAGATTTGAAATAAAAGAAAAATCGGTAGCTAACTGGATGAAAGATGTTTTAATTGATGCTAAAAAAAATGATATCATAGAAACGATAAGCAAACCAGATAAAGATTTACCTAAAGAAGAAAAAACAGAATTTGAAGAAAAAAGGGTTAGAATAACAGTAAAAAAAATAGAAGAAGCTATTCTTCCACCCTTAGATGATTCATTTGCAAAAAAAATGGGAAAAAATAATGTTGAAGATTTAAAAAAAGCTGTAGAAGAGTTAATAAAAAAAATGAATAAAGAGAAAATTTTAAAAGATAAAATCGATCAAATAAATCAATTTCTATTAAAAAATTATCCTTTAGATCTTCCCAAATCTTTATTAGAAATAGAATTCAAAACAAAAAAAGAGGAATTACTTAAAAATCCTGAATTTAAAAAAGATTGGGATCTAAAAAATATAGAAGAAAAAAAAGAGATAGAAAAATTTATCTTAAATGATTCCAGAGATGCAGTAACTTTAATTTATCTGATAAGAAAAATATTTCAAGATGAAAAGATAAAAATAGAAGAAAAAGAGATTAAAGAAAAATCTATAGAAATAATGAAAGAAAAAATGAAAAAACCTGAAATAAAAACAATACCTCAAGAGTATTTAGCTTTAGCTTTTTCAAGGTTATGCATGGAAAAAGTATATGATCATATTTTAAAAAATTGTTAAAAAGGAATTTTTTATGTCTTTAACACCATATATTATAGAAGACACCGGCCGTGGCGAACGTTCCATGGATATATATTCTCGTCTTTTAAAAGATCGAATAATATTCATAGGTACCGAGATACATGATCAGATGTCAAATGTAGTGATAGCTCAGCTTCTATTTTTAAAAATGGAAGATCCAAAAAAAGATATCAACTTATATATCAATTCCCCTGGAGGTCAAATAACAGCAGGTCTTGCTATTTTTGATACTATGCAATATCTTGGATGTGACATAAATACCTATTGTATAGGACAAGCCGTATCTATAGCCGCTCTATTAGTAGCTGCAGGAACAAAAGGTAAAAGATTTGCTTTGCCTCACAGTAGAATAATGCTTCACCAACCTTACGGTGGTGTTGCAGGCACATCTGAAGATATAGCTCTTCAAGCTAAAGAGATCTTAGAACTAAAAAAGATAATAGCTAATGTTATGTCTGAATGCACTGGACAAAGTGTAAAAAAAATTTTAGAAGATTCAGAAAGAGATTTTTATATGAATCCTGAAGAAGCTAAAAATTATGGAATAATAGATGAGATTGCAAAAACTAAAAAAACAAAATGAACAAATGCTCTTTTTGTGGTAGATCAGAAGAATTAGTAGAAAAATTAATAGCTGGTCCAGATGTTTTCATCTGTAATAGATGTATTAAACTATGCTCCGAATTACTAGAAAAAAAAAGAGAAGAAAAAGAGATACAAATATTAAAACCTAAAGAGATAAAAGAAAAATTAGATGAATATATTATTGGACAAGAGAATGCAAAAAAAACCATTGCGGTAGCTGTTTATAACCATTACAAAAGAATTTTTTCAAAAGATAAAGAGGTAGAATATAATAAATCTAATGTTCTATTAATAGGTCCTACAGGATCTGGTAAAACACTTCTTGCTAGAACTCTTGCTAACATATTAGCTGTACCATTTGCAATAACTGATGCCACCACTTTAACAGAAGCAGGATATGTAGGAGAAGATGTAGAAAACATAATATTAAGGTTAGTACAAAATGCAGATTACGATATCTCTAAAGCAGAAAAGGGAATAATTTACGTAGATGAGATTGATAAGATAAGAAAAACAACTGCTAACATATCTATTACAAGAGATGTATCTGGAGAGGGCGTACAACAAGCTCTTTTAAAAATAGTTGAAGGTACAATAGCCAATGTACCTCCAAAAGGTGGCAGAAAACATCCACAGCAAGAATATATAAAAGTAAACACTGAAAACATATTATTTATAATAGGTGGAGCTTTTATCCACTTAGATAAAATAATAGCTAAGAGATTAGGTAAAAGCACAATAGGATTTAAAGCATTAGAAAAAAAAGAAGAAAAAATTCAAGATACAAATTTTTTACTTTCACAAATAGAACCTGAAGATTTAATAGAATTTGGATTGATACCAGAATTTGTTGGAAGATTTAATAGCATCTCAAATTGCTCAGAATTAACAGAAATTGATCTCATAAAAATTTTAACAGAACCAAAAAATGCTATAATAAAACAGTATACTCAGTTATTCAAACAAGAAGATGTTGAACTAATATTTGAAAAAGAAGCTCTTCAAGCAATAGCAAAAAAAGCCCTGCTTACAAAAACAGGAGCTCGAGCTTTAAGAATGATAGTAGAAAATTTACTTAGAGATTTAATGTTTGAAATACCATCAGATCCCTCTATAAAAAAAATAACTATAGAAAAAAACTCTATAGAAAAAAATTATCCTCCAAAAATAATAAGATCCCCTTATTAAAAAGGGGATCTTTCTTATTTTACGCGGGGATACACGCTCTTATATATGCATTTATAGATTGACTAAGATCTGCTATAGAAGTAGTTTGTCTAGAAGTATTATCGAATAACTGTTGGTTCTGTGCTTTTCTTGTGCTTACGTAATCTGAATATGCTCTAGCAACTTCAGCTTCAGCTCCTTTTTCCGCAGCCAATAAACCTCCAATTCCCTTAGGAATTCCTCCTCCTATCGTGCCTATTATATTCATTGCTTGAACAAATTTCTCTACAGGCATTTTTTTAGCTCTAAATTCGTTCACTATTTTTTCTCTTTCTAATTTCTTATCCTCTTCAGTAAGAGCAACTCTTTTATTTTCCTTATTTTTAGATCCAATTTTAGCTTTTTCAGCTTGAGCAGCTTGTTGCTGATCTATTTCTCGAAGTTCTATTTCTTCTTGAGCTTGTACAGCAGTTGTTGATCCAACCTCATTCTCTGCTGCTTGCGAAACTTCCGAAGCTGCAACACTACCACTCTCATCCGTTCCTTCTGGTATTCCAAATATTATTCCATCTAATGCTTGTTTTTCTTGTTGACTAAGAACTCCTTCATAGAATCCTCCTGCCATTGTCAATCCTCCTGCTCCTATTCCGATAATCCCACCAGCAAGCTCTCCAACAGCTGACCATTGTCCACTCATCGCCTGATTTTGTGCAGCACTTATTCCTATCTTTAAATTACTATCCATCGCATCATTCCACATCTGTGAAAAATTGATTATAGAATCGGTAAACTCTTTGATCAATTTAGATATCTTAGCAATAATCTCTCCAAGAGAAATTGGTAAGATCCCCTCATATTCCTCTGCTAAATTTATACAATCATTTACAGCATTTCTTTCCTTATTATCTTTTATCTTCTCAGCTTCATCTAAAATGCTTTTTCTATTTAAACTATTATTTAAAATATTATCTAAATGTTCGGCTAAGATCTTTCCATCAACCCCATTTTTTTCAATTATCCTTTTAACACCTTTTTCTAAAGGTTCTTTTGAAAAGGATACTGGAGATCTTTCTAAAGCCGAATTATTAATTTTTACTGCCATATTACCTCCTTAATTTTTTTGTACGGCATTACCAAATATTGCAATCATCTGGTTAAACACCTTCATAAAAATGGCTAAAGCTTCAAAACTATTTTTATTCTTAGCATCATTATCTTCATTTTTATCTGTTATATAATGTTCCAAAGCCATAGTCTCTCCTACTTTTTCTCTATTATTTATAACATCCATCTTATACCCTGCTGCAGTTATTCTAACTCCTCCAGCACAAATTTGGTATAGTCCATTAATCAATATTATTCCAGTATTTAGTAAAGCTGCAAATAATCCTTCTCCCAAAAGGGCTGCGGGATTACAAAAACTTATTATCCCAAACAACATTCCAATAGGTATACCAATAGCTAAAATCCAACCCGTTACTCTGTTGATCTTTTCTCTCTCACTTACACTATTTCTCAACCTTTTTAATTGTTTATCTAAAACATCATTTAAATTATTTCTAGTATCCGCATTTATCCTAGAAGAATCATTTTGTAAATAAATAATTTCATATAATGCTTGTTGAAGGTTACTTTCCATTTTTGATACTTCACTATTTATCATCTTTTCACCTCCTTATCTAACCAAAGTTAAATTAGTTATATCTTTTAAAACTTTATTAAAATTATCCATCGCTGTAGATTGGTTATTCTGCTCTTCTGAATATTTAGTATTCATTATATTTTGTATCTCTCTTTGACAATCCTGCAATATCATCTGTTGTTTAGTAGCAAGAGCCTGATTATATTCATGCTTTGCCTTATCCTTTAATACTGATTTATCATCCAATACGATCCATGCAAGCCAAGAATCTTTATCTTTAGTATTTCCATATTCATCCACGTTACCCTTTCCTCCAGTCCATATTGTTTTAAATATACTGTCAAAATTATTAGCTATACCACCATTAGCTGCAGCAACGATAGATTGTGATGCAAAAACTACTGCCCCAGTAGCAACAATACAAGCTAACGCTAGTAGCCCTAAAGCAACAGCACCCGATAAAGTTATGCCTCCTGATACTACACCGCATCCTACAAGTATGCATGCACCAGCTAAAAAAACAGTGGCACAAGCAAAACCTGCTATAGCAGTATAAAGCCAACCCTTAGGTGTTAACGAACCAACATGTTTAGCATGTTCAGTCTTCCATGATTTATATGCTTCCTCAGAATATTTTTTATAATCTTCTTCAGCTTGTTTTTCTTCTCTACTCTTCAATTCTGCATCTTCTAAAGCTACCTTCATCTTTTTCTTAGTAACATCTTGAGAATATCCAAACATATCTGCAATGAACAGATAAATAAACTCTTTAGAAAATTTATCCCATAGAGTATTAATATCTGAACCTGAGTTAAAACTTATCATATTATTACCTCCTTATTATTATCTTAATTTACGAAAGCTTGGGTTATTTGATAACATATCATCTATAACCTTATATCCAGTCTGCATAGATCTATATTCATCACTATAGATACTATTCATTTTCACTTGCCAAAGAACTCTCATCTGATTTTGTAGATCTTGAGCTTTTAAAGAACAGATATTCTGTTCTCCTTTTAGCTCTTGTAATCTATCTCTCTCTTTTGGAGTTAGCTTTTTTCGTTGATTTAATTTATCGATCTCTTCATTTATCTTTTCCCATTTTTTTTTATTATCTTCAAACTGTGTATACAAAATCTCTGAATCTTTAGCTATAGAGTTTTCTTTTTTTCTATCGGTATCTAAAACCATCTTTAAAAGAAAAATCATATAAACCCAAATGCTTTCAATATTACTTATATTATTAATTTGTTGATCTTTTATTTTTATACTTTGTATTTCCATAAAAACCTCTTAATTTGCATTCTGATTTCTAACAGCATCTGATATAAATGTACTCATCTCTTTCATACAGTTAGCAGCTACGTTGTTAAAAGTATTTATCTTTGTTTCAAAATTGTTTAAATCTCTTTGTCCTTCGGTTTTAAAGTTATCAGTAACAGTATCAACTGTGTTTAATCCTTCTAAATAACCCCAGTATTTTTTTTCTACTTCTCCTCCCTTTTCCCACTTATCTATTCCACGATCTCCAGATTTATCTTTTTTTGCCAATTCATCTAAAGCCTTTTGTAAGTCTTTTGTATCTCCTGTATCTTCAAATTTTTTTAATATTGCTCCAATATAACCTAAAGAAGTATGTGTAAAATTGATTAACATCTTATTATGAAATAGCTGTTTTTCTATTGATATAACAGATTTACCTAAATATTTTTCTAATTCAGGCAATTTACTATTAAATTCAGTAACGTCTTTATTATATTTTTTTAAATCTTCTGCAAATTTCTTAGCTGTTTCTTTAGAAACTCCTCCTTTTTCATCTTTTTCTTTCTTTATCTCATCGATATCACTCTTTAAATCTGATATATCGGAAGATATTTTTTCTGTTGCTAAAGTAGCATAACCCCATCCTTTTTTGACCTCATCAGTATAATCTTCGATCCTTGCCATTAGTGTTTGAATAAATTGCCAAACAGAGATGTGTTTTGTTTTTAATGCATAAAGAAGCTGTTGATATTCCTGTCTAAAAAAATCTAAAGGATTTAGACTTTTATCTAGAAATACATTATTAATATTATCCATATTATTACCTCTTATTATTTTTTTTATTATTTATTAAGACTGCAGTTTTTTAAACTGAAGTCCAATTTTTTTTAATTTTATTACTTTTATTTTTTTTAATTTTTTTATCTTTTTCTTCTTGTAAATCTTTTAATGCAAATAGATCTTTCGAAATATCCATAGGATTATTCATCATTTTTTGAAGCTCCTCTTTAGGAATTCCATATTGATTAGCAATCCTTTCTAATTCACCTTGTAATTGAGTTGTTATAGATTTAAATACTTCTTGAAGTCCTTCAAAATCCTTTTTTTCTAAAAGTTCTTGAACCTTAGCCATTAACTTTTCATAAAAAATTTTAGAATTCTCCAAAAGAACTTTTGGATCTAAAGAATTACTAGAAGAAATAGTTAAAAAATCATCTATAAAATTATTATCTTTTTTATTATTATCCATATTATTATCCCCTATAATTTAATTATACACTATTCTTTATATTTTATTAAAGAAAATTTTACAAAATCTTAAACAATGCTATTTTTTAAGCAATTGATTTTAAAATGCTTAGCAAACCTGTCTTTTTCTTCCCGAAAAGAAAGTCTTCAATTTGCTTAATTTTTTTATTATATTCCTCAATCCTTGCTTTTACTTTTTTTTCAATTTTTATAAGTCTTTTCTTCGTATTATCAGTATCCGGAGCATCATCCTTCCTATCTTCTTTACTATTAGCAAGATATTCTTTTTCAAGTTCTTCGAATTCTTCAATTTTACCCAATATACCTTGTTTGTCCTTCTCAAAATTAAACCTAATAGTTTTAATATCCTCGATATAATTTTGACAACTTTTTTCTGCTTTTTTATCATTTTTCTTCTTCTCTTCGAGTTTTAGATTTAATTCATCTGCTCTTTTCAATATCTCAACTTTTGTTTTTTCAAAATATTCTCTTAAGCCCTTCTCTTTCAGGTCTATAGATGAAGAAATCTTATTTATTTTAGTGTTTAAATCTGATCGATAACCATCAATAACTACTTCTTTACTATCGACTTCTACATCATGAGAAACAGGTTTATTTTCTACAAGATAGGGTCCCACAACAGGTATATTTTTTAATATATCATTGATAATAGGTGTCTTACCGATAGTTAACTTTTTTGTCTTACCTAAAATCCAATTCTTCCACTCTTTTAAAACATTGAAATCATTCATATATAGCTGATCAACTTGTTCTTTATCCATTTTAGCAATCATTTGAGCTAAATTAGAAAGAGCATGTAAAGCTGTATTCTTTGATTTAGCTGTGACATCGAAATGAAGTTGGTAATAGTTTTCCGCTCCAGTATTACCTACTGGCACATATATCTCTGCTTTATACTTTTTATCGCTTCCTTTTATATAAGAACTCTTTTCTTGATCTAAATCCAATTTAGATAATATTATTTTTTTGCCATTTTCAGCATTGCCTAAATTAACTGGTTTCATTTTATTTTACTTTTTTATTAACTTACATATTTATTATACCTTATTTTTTCATTATTTTTCAAGCTACTATCCATTTTTATAACCTTTTAAAAAAAAGAGAGATATAAAATTTTCATTTACTTTTGAATAAAAAAAAAGTACAAAGGAAAAAAGGATAAAAAATGTTAACAACCTTTTTAAATACCATTAGTAAAGAGATAGCTAGTTCTTACATAGAAACAGAAAAAGATCTAGCTTTTATCTTTAATTTTACTGAAGATATTCAAATAGGTATTAGAAAAATAGATAATAAAGTTTCTTTTTTTAGTAAAATAACACCTCTTCCCCCCGAAAACAAGGAACTAATTTATACCTATATAATGAGAATAAATCTCCCTTCTGATAAATACAACACAATAATAGGGATAGATGAAGATGAAAAATTTTTAACCCTTTTAAATACCTCTGCTTATGAAGAAAAATATGAAAAATTTAAAGAATATCTAGAAGATTTTATTAATTATTTAATATATTTTGAAGAAGAGATAAAGAGTTATGAAAAAAGGCTTTTAGAAAAAATTTATTAATTAAGGACAAAAAATGGCAAAGCATCTACTCGTTGTAGAAGGATATCTTAAGGGACTAGTTTTAAATTTAGAAGAGAAAGACAAATATCTGATAGGAAGAGATCCTGATTTAGTAGATCTAATTTTAGAAGACAGCACAGTATCCCGCAAACATGCGATATGTTTTAAAAAAAATGATCATATCTTTATTAAAGATCTAAGTAAAACAAATCCTATTTTAATAAATAACAATCCCATAAAAAAAGCTTATCAATTAAAAGAAGATGATAAAATAAAGATAGGACAAAACATATTTGCCTATTCAGAAAAAGATATTAAAGAAAATTACAAAAAAGAAGCTGAAGACTACCTTTCAAAATCTGAAGAAAAAGAGGGATATGATACTATTTTTGAAGAAAAAGTAGAAGAAGAGCCTGCTTTTTCTAATATAATCTCACAGGAAATCATTTTAAAAGTCATCTCTGGACCTAATGCTGGTGCTGAATTTGGTATGGAAAAAAACTGCTCTTATATAATTGGAAAAGATCCCAAATCATGCGATATAGTATTTAATGATTTAAGCGTATCTAAAAATCATGCAAAAATATCTTTAGATGAAAATAATAATATTTTTATAGAAGACTTAAATTCAAAAAATGGAACCATCATAGATGGAGAAAAAATAAAGGAAAAAAGGCAGATATTTTCAGAAAACATAATCTCTTTAGGAACAACCTCTTTTATAGTATGGGATCAAAAAAAAGAAACCGAGACCATCTATTCTGTCCCTATAATTAAAAAACCAAAAATAGAAGAACTTTCTTGGAAAGAAAAACCTATTCCAAAAAAAATTTTAGTAATAGGGACAGCCACTATTTTAACTGTTTTTATCACTTTTTTAACGTTCTTTTCACTTTTTAAAGCTGAAAAGGTAGAATTAAAAAAAATAGATCCTTTAAATGAGATACAAAAAGTTTTAGAAAAATTTGAAGCTGTAAATTTTTCTTATAATCCTCAAGGAAATAAACTTTTTTTAGTAGGACATATATTGACCTCTATTGATCAAGAACAACTTCTTTACGATATAAACAAATTAAGTTTTGTGGAAGAGATAGAAAATAATCTTATTATAGATGAATTTGTTTGGAAAAACACAAATGATATAATAAATGACAATCCTGCTTGGAGAGGTGTTAGTATCCATTCTCCAAAAGCTGGAGTTTTTGTTATAAGTGGTTATTTAAAAAATATTGATGATGCAGAAAATATATTAGATTATTTAAATTCCACATTTCCATATGTAGATAGATTAGAAAACAGGATAATAGTAGAAAGCATCTTAAAAAAAGAGATAGATAGCGAGCTTATAATACAGGGACTAATAGCTATAAGCTTTCAAATAAATAATGGAGAGATAATATTAGCAGGGAGATATAGCGAAGATAACAGATCAAATTTTGAAAAATTTTTAAAAAATTTAAAAACTAAACAAGGAGTCAGGTCTATTAAAAATCTTGCAATAGAAACTGATGCTTCTGCGGCAAGAATAGATTTAACAAAAGATTATACTATATCAGGTTTTGCATCAACAGATACTAAAAAAGAGTATGTTATTATAAATGATAAAATATTTAATATTGGAGATTTTTTAGATGATATGAAAATTACAGACATTAAAGATAAAACAATTTATCTTGAAAAAGATGGACTAAAATATAAAATCAATTATAAAGAATAAAAAAGGAGAAATTTTATATGTATGGTTTAGAAAAAGAGAAAAAAAAATTTAATTTCGATTTAGAAGTTGAACTTAAAAAAAAACCTGAAAACAAAAAAAAGATTCAGGAAAAAATAAAAAAAAATACCAATGAAATTAAAATAGCTATAAAGAAAAAAGAAGCATCAGAAAAACAAGGTATCCTATTAAATGCATATGACTCTTTAGAAAAAGTTATAAACAAAATAAAATAAGGAGAAAAACATGGCAAAATATGGACATATTTCACTTACCTTTACAACATTAATAAAAAAGTACTCTTCTCTTCAGAGTAAAGTACTTCAGCAGGTACAAAGCTTAGCTAGCACTATTTCAGGAGCTACTCCTGGAAAATTTTTATTAATACAATTTTCCATGAGTCAGTTAACGCAGATTGGTGATTCTATTTCTAACATGATATCTCAAGTGAATTCTGTTATAAATAATGCTGTAAGAAACCAAAAATCTACATAATTAAAAAAGGAAAAAAAAATGGATATAGAAAAATACAAAAAAGATTTTATACTCTTCGTAGAAGCTGGATTTATTGCTATAAATCAAGCTGACGAAACCAGTGCTGTTAAATTATTTAAAGCAGCAGAACTATTAGAACCAAAAAATATTTTAACAAAAATAGGGTTTGGATATTTATATCTTCATAAATTAGAGTTAGATAAATCAATAGAATATTTTAAAAAAGCTTTAGAAATAGAACCAAAAAATGAAATGGCAAAAACATTTTTAGGAATAGCTTTAAGTTGGACTCCAAAAAAAGGAAAAGAAGGAGAAAGTATTTTAGAAAAAACAAAACAATCTAAAGATTCTCAGATAAAAGATCTATCTATTACAGCATTAGATTTTGTTGAAAAATTTATTAAAAAAGAACCAAGTCCAGCTGAAATAAAAAAGAAGTAAAAAATGGCAAAACTACCTACTCCTCCTCCAGATATTCCTGAGTTTGGGAAAGTAGAACCAGCAAAGGGATTTGAGCAAGAGGGACAAACCCCTGCGGAAAGAAAAGAATTTGAAAGTTACATGAAAGAAAAACCCTCTTTTGAAGAGACTATGGGAGCTGAAAAATTATCTCCCATGCAACTAGCTCAATCCTACAAACTTCCTAGTGCCCCCACCCCAGAAACTATTTTAAGGCAGATAGGAGATGCAACAAATATATCAAGAGAAGCAAAAGAAAAATTACAAACTCCTTACTTACAATTTAAAGATTCTCATGCTAGATTATTAAATACTAAACTGGAAGAAGCTAAAGAAAATATCAAAAAAGCCAGTAAAAATGCTACAGCTAACATATTAGAAGAATCTACTATTCCAGAAGATGCAGGTCCTGCAACAAAATTCGTCTCCTTTCTTTCAGATGGAGAGAATCAACTATTTGAAATCAAAAAAAGGTTAGAAGAACTACAAGCAACAAACAAACAATTAAAACCTTCTGAATTAATGCTTATTCAAGTAAACATAGCTCAAGCTCAACAATGTATAGAATTCTCTTCGGTATTGATAAGTAAAGTAGTTGATGCTTTAAAACAGATGATGAATATTCAACTTTAAAATATTATGAAAAAAAAATCTTCTGTAGATAAAATTTTAACTCAACTAGAAAAAGTAGAACTTACAACTGTTCATGGTAGAATAACAGAAGTAGTAGGCATGCTTATAAAAGCTGTTATACCTCAAGTAAAGATGGGAGAGATATGTCTTATAAAAAAAGCGGGAGAACCTTTAGTAGCAGAAGTTGTAGGCTTTACAAAATCAGAAGTTTTACTCTCTCCTTTAGGGGATATGAGAGGTATTGGGCCTTCTTCTGAAGTTGTACCTATGAAGCTACCGATGCAGATAAAAGTAGGTGACGAGCTTTTAGGAAGAGTATTAAATGGATTTGGGGAACCTGTTGATGAAGAGCTTAAAAGTTTAAAACTAAAAGAGACATTTCCTGTCATCAACCCCCCTCCTGATCCTTTAAAAAGGAAATTAATAGATACTCCAATATCTGTTGGTGTTAAATGCTTAGATGGTATTTTAACCTGCGGCAAAGGTCAAAGGATCGGTATATTTGCAGGATCTGGGGTTGGTAAATCAACACTTTTAGGTATGATAGCAAGAAATTCCCAAGCTGATATAAATGTGATATCGCTAATAGGAGAAAGAGGTAGAGAGGTAAGAGAGTTCATACAAAATTCTTTAGGAGAAGAGGGGCTAAAACGTTCAGTAATTATTGTATCTACTTCAGACCAAGCTGCTCAACTTAGAATAAATGCAGCTATGGTTGGAACAGCTATAGCTGAATATTTCCGAGAAAAAGGAAAATCTGTTATCTTAATGATGGATTCAATAACTCGTTATGCAAGAGCTATAAGAGAGATAGGGTTAGCAGCTGGAGAACCTCCAGCTAGATCTGGGTTCCCTCCCTCTGTTTTTGCTTCCTTACCAAGATTATTAGAGAGATCCGGAAATTCTGATAAGGGATATATAACAGCTTTTTATACAATTCTAGTAGAAGGAGATGATATAAATGAACCTATAGCTGACGAATCTAGATCGATCCTTGATGGTCATATAATACTTTCTAACGAATTAGCAAGACAACATCACTATCCTGCTATTGATGTTTTAGGATCTATAAGTAGAATACTTCCCTCAATAGTAGATAAAAACCATTTAGAACTTATAGGAAAGGTAAGAGAGGTTTTATCTAATTACAAAAAGATAGAGCTTTTACTAAGAATTGGAGAATATAAACCAGGATCTGATAAAGAGGCTGACTTTGCAATTAAATACATAGATAAAGTAAACAGTTTTTTAAAACAAAAAATAAATGAAAAATTTACTTTTGAAGAAACTTTAAATCTTCTCACAAATCTATTTAAATGAAATACCCTCTAGAAGATCTGTTAAAAATAAAAATTCATAGATTTGAAAAAGCAGTAAAATTATTTGAAGAAAAAACAGATAAATTTTTAAAAGAAAAGGAAAAGCTTTTTAAGTTAACACAGGAAAGAGACAAAATATTAAAACATAAAAATGATAAATTAAATCAATTACGAGAATATTTAGATAGAGGAGAAAAAACAGACAAAATATTAAAAACAAAGAGTTACCTAAAAATAGTAAAAGAAAAATTAAAAATGCATCAAGAACAGGTAGATTCACAACAAATTATATTAAATAAAGCAGAAGATGAATTAGAACAAGCAAAAAAAAATTTATTTGAAAAGAAAAAGGATGTAGAAAAATTAAATATTCATAAAACAGAGTGGAAAAAAGAAATTCAAAAATTAGAAAAAAAAATAGAATCTATAACTTTAAATGAAATTGGAACCTCTCAATTTATAATAAGAAAAAAAGAAAAACAATAAAATTTTTAAGGTGTAATAGATAAAACATAATCTTACACTTCAGTAAAAGGTCAAGTTTTGTTTAGGACATTTTTAGAAGGTAACATTTTTAACTATCAAAATGGAGTTTTTTCCAAAGCTCTTCATGAGTAATCTCTGCTAGTATATGCCATGAGACCGCCGTTACCGGAAAAAATCCTATAAATGCATTACATAAACAACCCCATAACGCTGCTTGAAATGCATATAAAAGTATTTTTTCAGAACCAGGAAATGACACACTAATTTCATGCATCCTTTTTATACTATTTATAAGCCAAAAGATGGAAAAGATGGTAATCGCAATACTTAAAATAAATATAGCAACTGTAATTAATAATGCGCAAAGATTTCGTTTCCGTATTAAATGTTTCACTTCATTTAATTTTTTTAGAAAAGATATGTAATTAGATTTATCATGCAATCTCATTATATTTACCAAAAAATCAATATTCTTTAGCATATCTGATATTCCAATTCCCAAAAAAAACGTCTCTTTTAAAAAATAATTATTAATTAAACTTTCGATATCTTTTTTTATTAAGAGTTCATCTTTGCTTTCTGTCTTTTTATAAGAAATTTCATTAATTTTTAAAAATTTTTTGATAATTGAAAAAATTTTATCCTCAAAATTTATCCTACTTTGTGAAAAAATTCTATTATCTTGTATTCTTTCAAGTGAATTTTCAGATAAAAGTGATAATCCTTCGAAATCTCCTCTTTCTTCAAAAAACTTAAAACATCTAAATAAGCCCCAAGATGTTATATAATAATCTAAATTTTTCTTTACCTTAGAGGTCTCAATAAAAAGCTTTTTTGCTTCTACTTTTTCATCAATTTTGCTACTATACTTTCCGTTACATGAAAAGTTCTTTTCTATTACTGGCTTCCAAGCCTTCCAAGTATTTGCTTTTTTTATTAATTCTTGAGCAGATTTACTTACCAGTTCAAAAATCATTAGATCTTTTGCCTCAAGAAATGGTAAAAGACCATCTTCTAGAACATCTTTCGATACATATAAAGTCCCCAATTTACAATTGTTTAATTTATCATCACTTGAAATACTCATAATTATCTGTTAATTATAACATAATTTATTATAATTAATATAAGAATTTTTTACAAATAAAAAAAATGCAATGCTGTCATTTTATGAAATAAACGATATTACATAAAAAGAGTTAAAAAATAATTTTAAATTTTTATATAAGGGCTTAACAATCAATACAAAAATTGATAAAATTTATTTTAAAGATCTCTAAATAACTACTAAATTTTTAATAAAACATTTTAAAATAATTTTTTTAAATTTATTGTTAAAAGAGAAAGCTCTCATTTAACATTAATAGTAACAGAAGATGCACGAACGGCAAATTTTCTATTAAAAGTATAGGATGGAAAGTCGAAAGAATGATTACTTAGCTATAAAGAAAATATAGAAGGATTATAAGTAGTCAAGAAAGAATATTGGATAGCTATTTTTAAAATTTACTCTTATTTTTGAACATCAAAATTAGCTAATTTTTAGCAATGAAATAAGACTTTTTGGATAGGTTCATGATTTAAAAGTAATTTTTATATAATGTTAAGAAAAAGAGTTGCCTTTCTATTTTATTTTTTCATAATATGAAAAATATAGGAATTTTTTATGGATGTAGAAAAAATCCCAGCTCTCCCTCCCGGAACAGAAAAGGAAAAAATTAAAGAGACTGCTAATGATAAAACATTCAAAAAATTAATGAAAATAGAAGAACCCAGCGAGGTAGAATTAGAAGAAAAGAAAAAAAGAAAGCTACCATATGAAAAAGAAGAGAAAATAACTAAAGAGCTTTTAAAAATATTAGATCCCAAAATAAGAGAAAAAATGATTGCTCTATTAAATGAAGCATTTAAAATAAGAAAGATGCCAGAGTCTATAAATTTAGAAGAAAAAAAAGAATTTTATCCTAAAGAACCTAGTTTAAAAAAAGAACCGACTATTTTAAAAAAAGAAAAAATTCCTTTTAAAAAAGAAAAAATATTTGAAAAAGCACCTGAAAAAAAGAAAATGGAAAAACCTATTTCAAAAAAAGAAGATATTTTTCATCCTATAACTTTTGAAGTTCCAAAAAATATTCAAACAACAGTTACAGATAAAATTTCAAAGGGAGAACCTACAAAATTATCTTCGGAGATAAGACCAATATTTGAACATATGGTAGGAACAATTTTATCTTTAAAAAATTCAAAAAAAGGAGTTTTTGAAGTTCAAGTTATTTTAAATAATAAAAAATTTGAAAACTCTAGATTCTATGGTAGTAAAATAATAATAGAAAGATATAATACAGCTCCAGATTCATTTAATATTAAACTAACAGGTTCAGATGAAGCTGTTACAATTTTTCGTGAAAACATTGAAGGGTTATATAAATCTTTTGAAAAGGCCGATCTTGATTTTCAAATAGGAAGAATCTCTTGTGAATATGAAAGAGCTAAACCTCTTTTTAAAAGAAAACCTTCTTTAGATTTAAAAAAAGAAAGTAACCTATGAAAGAAAAAAATTTTTTAATAAAAAAAATAGATCCTTCTTTACTAGAAGTAGATGAGATTCCTTTAATTAAAGGAGAAAAATTCTCCTGGGAAGAATTTTCTGATTCTATCTCTAAAGAATTAGAAATAGAAAATTTAAAAATTTCTCTATACGACACCTCCTGGAAAAAAAAAGAAGAAATTCTTTCTTCATTTAAAAAAGCAAATCAAAAATGTATAGCACTCTCCCCTCTTATGGGAAATATTTATTTTATATTAGAACAACAAGATATAAAAAAAATAGTAGCTCAAATATTAAAAAAAGATTACAAATCTTTAATTCTAGAAGAATCATTTTATAATTATTTAACTTTAATAATATTAGATGTTCTTCAAAAAACAAAAAAATTTAAAGATCTAAGTTTTAAAATAGTTGATGATGTAGAATTAAAAGCTGATAAAGCTCTTGCTTTAACTATAAAAATAGAAATAGAAAATACAGTAATCTATTCAACTCTTGCAATCACTTCTGATTTCAGAATATCATTTAATGAATTTTTTAAAAAAAAAGATTTAATAATTAAAGAATCTCTATATCTATCAATCCAGTTAATAGCTGGACATACCTCATTATCATTTGATCAAATAAAAAGTTTAAAAAAAGGGGATTTTGTAATTTTAGATAAACCATACATAGATCCAAAAACACATTCAGGATTTATAATTTTATCATTTAAAAACATCCCTCTTTTTCATGCAAAAATTAAAAAAAACAAAATAGAAATTTCAGATATTGCAAATTATTCTGAAGAGGAAAATTATATGAATGAAGAGATAAAAAAAGATGAGATAGAATCTATCTCTTTACAAAAAGAACAAGTTTCTTCAATAAAAGAAACTCCCATAAATCTTACTGTTGAATTAGGAAAAATATCTATGACTTTAGAAAAATTAACAAATCTTCAACCAGGAAATATGTTAAATTTATCAACAACTCTCGATGCTCCTTGTAATTTAACAGTTAATGGTAAAAAAATAGGAGAGGGAGAATTGGTATATTTAGGAGAATTGCTTGGAATAAGAATTTTGAAAATTAGTTAATTATGAGCATATCATTTAATAAACAAGAAACTCTTCCTAATTTTTCATTGGATGAAAAAGATATAAATATTCCAGATAAAATAGGTCCTTATACGATAAAAAGTATTTTTACTAAAGGAGGTATGAGTATATTATATCTTGGTATATCCGAAGATTCTTTAAAACCTCTTATCATAAAAGTATTACCCCCAAAATTTTCTAAAAATAAAGAGATGGTAGATAGATTTTTAAAAGAATCTAAAATAATCAGTTTATCAAACCATCCAAATATAATAAAACTATATGGGCAAGGAACATGGGAAAATGGGTTATACATAGCAATGGAATTTATTCAAGGAATCTCATTAAGACAATTTATTCAACAAAGATCTTTTTCAACAAAAAAAGCCTTAGAGATAATATTACAAGTAGCATATGCTCTTGCTCATCTCCATTCTCATAAAATAATTCATAGAGATTTAAAACCAGAAAACATTTTAATAACAGAATCTGGAGATATAAAGGTAATAGATTTTGGAATATCTCACATATTAAAAGAAAAAATAAAAAAGGAAAACAGTAGTTTTATTGGAACTCCTGTTTATATGAGTCCAGAACAAAAAAAAAATCCTGAAAATGTATCTTTTTCTTCCGATATCTTTTCTCTAGGAGTTATCACATATGAATTAGTCCTAGGTAGATTAAGTCATGGTGCAATACAACTATCTTTACTTCCTGAAGAACTAAAAAAAATATTAGAAAAAGCTTTAAACCTTTCTCTTAATGAAAGGTATTTTAGCATTGTTGATTTTATAACAGATATTGCTAGATATATTAAATATTGCTCTGAGCAACCAAAAAAATATATGGATGAAGTGGTAAAAACTTTAGATTCATTTCAAGATAATCTCCTTCCAAAGGAGATACCTTTTTGGCCTCAAATAGAGATAGGATTATCAAAAGAAAAGGGATATCTTTCTGGAATATACATAGATTTTTTTAAAATACCTCAAAACAAATATATTATACTTATTTCTGAACCTCTTGAAAATACACTTGAAGCATTAAATCAGAGTTCTATTTTAAAAGGCATGATAAAAGCTACAATCTATAATATTATATATTCCAATCAAGAAGATATCCATCTTACCTCTCTTTTATCATTTTTAAATGATTCTATTTTACAAGAGATAAAACAACGTTTTTCTATAAGTATGCTTATGTTAATTCCAGAAAAAGCAAAATTTGTATTTGCCTCTTCCAAATCTAACATTTTAACTTACATAAATAATTCAAAAAAAATAACCTATTTTTTAACCCCAAATCCTCTATTAGGAGAAGATAGTAATTCTATTTTTGTGGAAACAGCAAGTTGTTGGCATTTAAATGACAAACTTATTTTAACTTCTTCAAATCTTTTATCTACTGAAAAGAAAAAAAAGGAATTCATAGAAAAAATCTCTTCTTTACTTATCTATCCTACTAAAACTATTCCTGAAAAAATTATTAAAGATAATTTTTTTGAAAAAGAAAAATCAAAATCCAGAGCTATTATAAGTTTAGAAAAAATTTAAACTAATTGTTTTAAAAAATTAAACAACATTTACTTCATTGATATATTTTCCTTATATTTTTTACAGAAATAAAGTTTTTTGAATATCTTAATCTTTTATGAAAGTAGCAATTTTACAAGATTTTTTTTAGACTGCTTTTTCAACAGACTTTTATTTCATTAAAAAAATTATTTTAAAAAATTTAATCATTTAAGAAGCTTATTCATATATTATTTTTTTAAATAAAAATCTATCTTTTTAAAAATTTTATTTGAATAACTACTTTTTAAATTTTTAAAAATCAAAATCTTACTGTTTTTTTTAACTCGGTAATCCTCAATTTCTCATAAGAATTATTTTAAAAAATAAAATAATGCTATTATTTTTAATAAAACAAATAATAAAACAAAAAATTTTATGTAGCTTTTTTTAAAAAAAAATGGCATAATTTAAATTTACAAAAGGATAAAAATGAATATTGTAAATAATTTAAATGATTTGCCAAAAGAAATGCTTTTAGCAATAAGTGAATATTTGACAATAGATAAAGCATTTTTATTAAATAAGGTTAGTAAATATTTCAGAAGTATTGTTAATAGTGAAGTTTTTGAGAAAAACCAAATAAAAAAATTAGAAATAAAAATTAAGAATTCAAAATTTTCAAATTTATTAAACTTATTACCTTCCTTAAAAGAAAACGATACAAAAAAAATGTTAATTTTAACATACATAATGTATAAAAATTTTGCAGAATACAATTTTAAACAGCATCATTTAAATATCTCTTTAAGGCGTGGTATTATTGGTGTTGGTGACCAGGGAGATGCAACTAGAAGAGCTGCATATCAGAGCATTGTTGAAAATATTGCAGATAGTTTCGAAGAAAATCAAACATTAAAGCATGCTGAATCAATAGCAAAGTTAATTTTCAAAGATGATTTTGGTGTAGAATACTCTAATACATTATCAACATATATGTATAAATTAATAAACAATGATAAATTAGAAAAAGCATTTAATATAACTATAAAAAAAACCTATCCTAACAACTTTATGGCAACTATATTTTTATGTCTTATTGCTGAAAAACATTTGCAAAAAAATCAAAAAGAAAAAGCATCTGAAATATACCAAAAAATGCTTATAAAATTTAATAAATTAAATGAGGACGAAAAAGCTAATGTCAAAAAAGAAAAATCATATTTATATTTAATAAAAAACCTAAAAAATTCATAAAAAATCCTTATTTTTTCGAATAAAACTCCATACTTTTAAAAATTTTATTTGAATAATAATTTTTTAAATTTAATAATTAATCGACTCTGAAAAAAGTAAAAATTTTCACAAAATGAAAAATTTTTGTATATTAAAAAAAAAAAAAATTGTATAATAAGTTTTATTAAAAAATTAAGGAGAGAAAATGACTATACAATCAATTGTTAATGAAGAATTAAAAAATAAAACTATTAATGAAGAATTAAAAAATAAAATTGAAAAATCCCTATTTCCAAATTTATTAGATTCTTTACAAGAAAAAAATAGAATATTAAATATAATATTTGAAGTTTTTACTAAATATCATTTTGAAAATAATGATTTACATCTAAACCTAAATTGGAAAAGGAGTATTGGTGGTAAGGGAGATACACATAGAATAGATGCATATAAGGAAATTGTTAAAAAGATTACAAATATTTCATTAAACGCAAATCAAACATTAAAGCATGCTAAATCAATTGCAAAGTTAATTTTCAAAGATGATTTTTCTTCACTTTATACTAATGGATTATCATCATCTATAAAAAATTTAATAAAACAAGGTAACTTAAAAAAAGCAGCACAAATGCTTAAAAACGAAGAACCTTATGGCGAGTTAATAAGAACAGAACTTTTTATTTTAATAATGAAGAAAATTTCTGAAGAGCAACTACTATCATCTATAAAAAATTTAATAGAACAAAGTAACTTAAGAAAAACAGCACAAGAGATTCTAAATAAAAACAGTCTTGGCAAACCAATAC
The DNA here is from genome assembly GCA_001303765.1 of Chlamydiae bacterium SM23_39. Classification (GTDB taxonomy): domain Bacteria; phylum Chlamydiota; class Chlamydiia; order Chlamydiales; family SM23-39; genus SM23-39. The sequence continues at coordinate 215 of LJUH01000002.1, read as the reverse complement.
AAGAGAAACTTTTAAATTTAATGATAGAGGAACTTTTAAATTTAATTGATAAAGCGAAAATTTCTGAAGAGAAAAATAAACCAAAAAAAAACATCTGAAATATAGATAATGTAATTGACATACTCCAACGACTAAAGTCAGTTGGATTCTGGATTCAAACAATATTCGCCTGAAGAATCAGGTCTTACAATATCTAGCCCAAGAGAAGATGCCCC
>LJUH01000023.1 GCA_001303765.1 Chlamydiae bacterium SM23_39 | reverse complement strand
TTTTTGTATTTTTTTTAATTCCATAATACCCTCCGGTGCTTTAGAGAGTAAAGATTAAAAAAAATACTTCATATGTCAAATATTTTTTTCATGCAATTTCCCTGTATAAAAACCTCTTTTTTATGATTAAAATTATACAAAATAGTAATTTAAAGGTAAATTTCTTTTCAATAAAAAAAAATTCAAAAAAAATATTATGTTTTATAAAATTTTTACTTCACTTGCAACTATCTAAAAAACTATATAAAATGTAAAAAATATGCATTCCAAATATATAAGAAATTTTTCAATAATTGCTCATATAGACCATGGAAAATCCACATTAGCTGATAGATTTTTAGAATTTACCCAAACAATCTCTAAAACAAAAATAAAAGAACAGTTCTTAGATTCTATGGAATTAGAAAGAGAAAAAGGAATAACTATCAAAGCTCACCCAGTAACTATGTATTATACAAAAGATAATATCTTGTACAAATTAAATTTAATAGATACTCCTGGCCATGTAGATTTTTCATATGAAGTATCAAGATCTTTATCAGCTTGCGAAGGAGCTCTTTTAGTAATAGATGCAACACAAGGAGTACAAGCTCAAACTCTTGCTAACGTATTTTTAGCGATAGAAAAAAACTTAGAGATAATCCCTATTATTAACAAAATAGATCTACCTAATGCTAATATCCCAAAAGTCAAAAAAGAGATAGAAGAGATAATAGGATTAGATAGTTCTAAAGTTATACTTGCTTCAGCAAAAACAGGAGAAGGAATAAAAAATATCTTAGAAGCTATTTTAACAGAGATACCACCTCCTAAAAAAGAAAATGATTCTTTAAAAGCATTAATATTTGATTCACATTACGATCCATTTAGAGGAATTATGGTTTATGTAAGAGTAAAATCGGGAGAAATAAAAAAGAAAACTCAAATACTAATGATGGCTACTTCTAAAACATTTGAGGTTTCAGAAGTAGGTATTTTTTCTCCTTATCCTAAAAGCCAAGACAGTTTACAAGAAGGAGATGTTGGATATATTTTAGCAAATATAAAAAATACTTCAGATATAAAGATAGGAGATACTATTACTTATAAAACCAATCCTACAAAAACTTCTATCCCTGGATTCAAAATGATCTCACCAGTAGTCTTTGCAGGAATATATCCAATAGACTCATCAGATTTTGAAAATTTAAAAAATGCTCTTTATAAATTAAAATTAAATGACTCAGCTCTACATATAGAACAAGAGAGCTCCCATGCATTAGGATTTGGTTTCAGATGTGGTTTTTTAGGATTACTGCATCTAGAAATAGTTTTTGAAAGGATAACAAGAGAATTTGAAATAGATATTATAACAACATCACCAAGTGTTTTATATAATGTAATATTAAAAGATAAAAAAAAGATATCCATAGAAAGTCCTTCTCATCTTCCTGACCCAACAACTATAGATTATATTGAAGAACCCTTCATTAAATGTCATATAATGACACCTCCTGAATACTTAGGAGCTATTATGACGTTAGGATTAGAAAAAAGAGGTAATCTAATAAAAACTGAATCAAATACTCTCTCTCTTTTAATACTTACTTATAGATTTCCTTTAAATGAAATAATAACCAATTTTAATGATAGATTAAAATCTATAACAAAAGGTTACGGATCATATGATTATGAATATGATGGATATGAAAAATCTGAAATTATCAAATTAGAAATAAGAATAAATGAAGAAGCTGTAGATGCTTTTTCCTGTTTAATACACAAATCAAAAGCAGAATTTAAAGGAAGAGCTATATGTAAAAAACTAAAAGAGGTTATCCCTAATCAACTCTTCAAAGTACCCATCCAAGCAGCTGTAGGTGGTAAGATAATAGCTAGAGAAACAAAAAGTGCTCTTTCTAAAAATGTAACAGCAAAATGTTATGGAGGAGATATAACTAGAAAAAGAAAATTATGGGAAAAACAAAAAAAAGGTAAAAAAAAGATGAAAGAAATAGGAAAAGTAAGCATACCTCAAAAGGCATTTATTGAAGTTTTAAAAATAGAGTCCTCGTAGCTCAGCGGATAGAGCAGCCGCCTCCTAAGCGGCAGGTCGCACGTTCAACTCGTGTCGAGGACAATTTTTTATTTTTTAGAATTCCTACTCTTCACAAATTTATCAACTCCCTCTGATATTCCTCTTGCTATCTTTTGAAGATATTCTCTCTGTCTTATAAGATTTCTTTCAGAAGGATTAGTTAAAAACCCAGATTCTATTAAAACTGCAGGCATCTTAGTAGCTTTTAAAACAAAATAATTAGCTCTTCTAATACCTCTTGATTTTGCTTTAGTTCTAGAAGTCAAAGAATTTAAAATATTTTTTGCTAACAATTTAGAAATGTAAGAACATCTATTAATCTTTTTATTACAATAAATTTCTATACCGGATGCTTTTTTATTAGGGCAGGAATTATAATGTATAGATAAAAAAATACCAGCTCTAGCTCTATTAGCAATATCAACTCTTCTTCTTAAAGAAATAAAAAAATCTCTAGATCGGGTGAGACTAACTCTATATCCCATCTTTTCCAAATATCTTTTTGTGTAGTGCGCTGTAATAAGAGTATATCTCTTCTCTTCCATCCTAGGTTTTTTTATAACAGCTCCAAGATCTAATCCCCCATGACCTGGATCTATATATATTAAAGGCTTAGAAGAATAAACTAAATATGGAATAAAAAATAAAAATAAATACCTCATCTAGCTACCAAATATCTCTTCAACAACTTTTCTATCATCAAAAAAGAGAGTTTTATTTGCAAAGATTTGATATGTCTCATGTCCTTTCCCTAAAATTATTATAATATCATCTTTTTTAGCTAAATTGATAGCTTTTTCAATAGCTTTTTTACGATCTATTTCAACTTCATAATTATTTTTAAAAAATCCTTTTACAATATCTTTTATTATATCTTCAATATTTTCTGTTCTAGGATTATCTGAAGTCAAAATAGAGTAATCTGAAAGATTACTTGCAATCTCTCCCATCTTTGATCTTTTATCCTTATCTCTATCTCCTCCACATCCAAAAACTGTGATAATCTTTCTTTTTTTTATCTCTCTTAAAGTTGTAAGAACATTCATCATTGAATTTTCTGTATGAGCATAATCTATAAAAACATAAAAATCTGAATGTTCCACTTTTTCCATTCTACCTTTAACAGAAGAAAAAGAGCTAATATATGATTTAATATTTTTAAAATCTATTCCCATTTCAATAGCAAAAGAGATAGCAGCTAATATATTATACACATTAAATTTTCCAATAAGCTTAGTTTTTATTTTTTCTCTTTTATCTTTATAAAAAACTTCAAATTCCATCCCATTTAAATCAAATTTAACATTTCTAGCATATATATCTGCTTTATTATCTATTCCAAAAGTAAAAATTCTGGCTTTGCTATCCTTTATCAGATCAGGAAAAAAAGGATCATCTCTATTTACAATAGCTAAAGCATCAAACTTTAATGAATCGAATAACTTTTTTTTTGCGTTTAAATAATTTTCAAAAGTATTGTGATAATCCAAATGTTCTCTAGTGATATTTGTAAAAATAGCTATCTTATAATCTATATTTTTTATTCTATTTTGAGCTAATCCATGCGATGATACCTCCATCACACAATATTTAGAATTTTGAGTTATCATCTCTCTTAAATATTTTTGTAAAAGAATATTATCCGGAGTAGTTAAAGAAGAAAAAATTCTATTATTACCAAAAATATATTCTATAGTACCTAAAAGACCGCAATTTTTTTTCTCTTTATTTAAAATATGTTTAATTAAATAACTAGTTGTTGTCTTACCATTAGTTCCTGTTATCCCTATCAAAAAAAGATCTTTTGAAGGATATTCATAATATCTAACAGCTACCTCAGATTCTACCTTCTCGACATCTTTAGATATTATTTGTACAATATTTTCTAAAAAGGGATCATAGATATCACAAAGAATAGAAGAGGCACCTGATTCTACCACTCTATTTATAAAATTATAACCATCAAAACATCTTCCTCTCTTCGCAACAAACAAATTTCCAGGAGAGATATATTTTGAATTAGAACAGATCCCTGTTATCTCTATCTCTTTAGATCCCTTAATTTCTACATTCTCAATATCTTTAAATAATTTTTTTAATTTCATCTATTCCACAATTTATATAAATGGTTCATCCTAAAAACTTCTTCTTCCCAATCCTTTTTTTCCTGAGAAATATCATCTGGTTCTACTCCTAAATATTCTAATGTCCTCTGTCCAATCTTTCTAAAAATAGGAGCTGCACAAGCTCCTCCAAACCATCCTTTCCCAACATTTGGAATATATTTTTTTTTAGGTTCATCTATTACAACCAAAAGAACAAATTTTGCATCATAAGCAGGAGAAAATCCTACAAAAGAAGAGATATAATATTTATCTGAATATCTTCCATCAATAATTTTTTCTGAAGTTCCTGTCTTTCCAGCTTCAGTATATTTTTTTATGTCCCCTCGCAATGCTGTACCTCCTTTCTTAGTAGTAAACTTCATAGCATTTATTATTTGAGCTATATTATTTTCCTGAAAAACTCTTTTTTTCTTTCTATTATTTTTAAAAATAGTTATTTCCCTACCATTTTTATCTTTCTTTACTATTTTTTTTAAAATAGTTGGATAAACATCAACTCCATAATTTGCTATTATAGAATATGCTCTTAAAATTTGGATACTATTTACTAATATATTATGACCTATTGCTAAAGAATAGGGAGTTCCTTTAGACCATTCTAATTTACCATTAGAATAAACTTTACCTGGAGTAGGAACTAACCCACAATTTTGAGATGGCAACTCAATATCACTCTTCTTCCCAAAATTAAAAAATTCTTCTAACATATTTTTATACCAATCTTCTCCCATATTTTCTATCATCCTCTCGATTAATTTACCCATATAAACATTAGAAGACTTTTGAATAGCTTGATACATATTTAAAAATTTATGCACTCTACCATCCTTCAAAGGTTTTCTTCTTCCAGGAAAATCTCCTTTAGAAGTATCTATCTTTTCTATAGGAGAAAAGATAGCTTTTTTTCCCTTCTTAACCAATTCTTCATTAGCATAAAAGCATATTGCTAAATTTATTGGTTTAAAAATACTTCCTGGTTCAAAGGAATAAGATACAGCTTTTAATTGAGTATGCTCTGGATTATTATTGAAATAATCAGCATATCTATCTAAATCAAAAAAAGGATATTGAGCTAAAGCTAAAATCTCTCCTGTTTTTGGATCCATCATAACAGCCCATCCACCTTTAGCTTCTGCTTTTTTTATTCCTTTTTCTAATTCTTCTTCAACTATTGCTTGAATATATTGATCTATTGTTAAATAGATATCTGCTCCATTCTCAGGATTTTGAATGATATCTCCGCTTTTAAAAGAATTTCTAGATGATCTAATAATTTTTTTATATCCTAATTTACCTTTTAGATAAGAATTAAAATAATATTCTAGACCTCCAATAGGGATAGATTGAAAATCTTTATTTTTTTCTTCTTGCACTGTACTTAAAACCTGCCCTAACAATTTTCCAAAGGGATGAACTCTTTTATAATCTTTCACAAAATAAATAGCATTTTTATCTATTTTTTTTTCTTTAAAATAAAAATGCCACCATTTTTCTATTTTTTCTTTTTTCTCAGGATCTATCCATTTAAAAATTTTTCTACTCCTACTTTTTTTATAAAACTCAGCTAGAACTCTATTTTTCTTTTTTATAGAGAGATCGAAAAATGCAGATAATTTCAATGCAAGCTCTCTTTTTTTTTCTATAGGAATGGACAGAGGGTCAATAAACAGATGAAATTTTAAAACATCTAATGCTAAGGGTTGATCATTTTTTGAAGAATAAATCCTTCCCCTCATAAACTGTTCTATTAAAGTACATCCATGTTGTGTTTTAGCATTTTTTATCCATTTTTCTCCTTCAATTATCTGTATTTTATAAAATTTGATTATTAAAATAGAAAAAAGAGAAAATAAAAAAACAATTAAAATCCCTACTCTTTTACATTCTAACCTATGTTGAATTTTTTTCATTTTAAGAAAGATTTTTTATCTTGTAAAGCTACCTCTTTTTCTATTTTTAAAACATCCCTTACAAGAGGATGTTTTAAATGAGCAAAAGTTTGTGTCCTCGCTAAATTTATAAGATTATTTGGGTTTTCAAATTTATTGATTTCATATTTTAATCTCTTATTTTCCTCTTTCAATAAAACAACCTCTTTTTCTATTTTAGGAATAACTATTTTTAATTTTGTTAAATTATTTATCCTATCTATATATTTAAAAAGTTGAAAACAAAATATTAAAATGCAAAAACTTATTTTTATTAAAAAGGAGAATCTCACACCATCTCCTTTTTTAATATTCTAAGTTTGGAACTTCTAGCTCTTCTATTTACCCTTTTCTCTTCATAAGATGGTTTTATTAATTCATTAACCATCTCTTTATTTTCCTTAAATATTCTTTTTACTATTCTATCTTCTAAACTATGAAAAGAGATAACAGCTATCTTTCCCTTATCACAAAGATGATCAATAGCTTTACTCAATGCTACTTTCAAAGAATCTAATTCATTATTAACATAAATTCTAATACCTTGAAAAATTCTAGTAGCAGGATGCAAATGCCTTTTCTTAACACATATTTTTTTTAAAATATCTGCAAGTTCTAAGGTAGTCTTTATCCTTTTTTTCTTTCTTATCGACAAAATAGAATTTAAAGCTTTTTTCCATTTAGGCTCTTCAGCATAATCCCTAAAAATTTTTTCTAACTCTTTTCTAGAAAAATCATTAATAACTTTCTCAGCTGTTAACTCTTTTGATCTATCCATTCTCATATCTAATGGACCCTCTCTTTTAAAACTAAATCCCCTCTCTCCCTCTTCTAATTGCATTGAAGAAACTCCTAAATCAAACAATATTCCATCTGCACATCTATCTTTTAAATATCTATCTAAAAACAGAAAATTTTCTTGAAAAAACATAATTTTTTCTTTCCATCTATTTAATTTTTTTTTTGCAATTTCCAAAGCAGTTTTATCTCTATCTATTGCTATATATCTCTTTATTTCGGGATGATCTTGTAAAATCTCTTTTGCATGTCCTCCAGCTCCTACCGTAGCATCCAAAAAAATTTGGATTTTTATCTCCTTAAAACATTGCACAACTTCTTTAAGAAGAACTGGTTTGTGTTGCATCATCTTCTACCAGTAATGAAAAAGCTTCTTCTGTCATTTTTTGAAGGTTTTCCATTCCCTCTCTTTTCTCTATAAGATCTTTAAGATAAAGATCATATATATCTTTAGCCCATATTTCAATTTTATTAACCACTCCTGCTATAACAATCTCTTTTTTAATTTTAACAGCCTCTTTTAACTTTGCAGGAAGGATAACCCTTCCAATTTTATCGCAACTAGCATGATGTAAAGTAGAGAAAAAAAGAGTGAAAAATTTTTGAAATTTAGCAACATGCAAATTTTTTCTAAATTTTTCTACAATTTTTCTAATATCAGAAGATCTATATATTGCTAAACATCCTCCCAATCCTAAACAAATAGAAAACTCTAAAACTCCCTCTTCAACTAAACCATATCTCATACTTTGTGGAAGGACAAATCTATTTTTATCATCTAATTTAACATCTACACTACCACTAAAAAAGAAAGGCTGCATATAAATTTCCACCTTTTTCCACATTCTAACAGCGAATTCAAAATTTTATCAATATTTTAAAAAAATTTTTTTTTTATTTTTACACAAGCAATTAAATAAAAGATGGATAAAGATAAGTGGAAATTTGTGGGAAATTTGTTTAAAAAAATATATAAAAAAATCTATTTCTTTTTTTAAAAATCTAAAAATAAAAAAGTTATCAAAAAAAAATAGAAAAAATATTTTTGTAGATAAAATTCTATTATCATATTTTTGCAAAAAAATAAAATAATGTTAATATGAAATAAAAAGAAAAACAGATGGCTGATGTCAGTAAACCAAAAACAATCGATAGTTTAGGAGTAGAACCTTCACAAAGTTATATTGAATGGTTAAAAGAATCGGAAGAGATAAGATCTTTAATCCAAAAATATTATCCAGAAACAGAGATTGCTAGAATAAAACCATTAGAATCTGAAATAGAAAAAATTATTAGATCTTTAAATTTTGTAATTCAAACAGCTACCTATGAAGAAGTTGTTCCTTTCTCCTATAATTTATTTCAAGAGGTTTTAATTAAAACTATAGGAGATAGTCAAAAACTAGAATCTCTATTAAAAAAAATAGAAAAATTACCTGAAAATTTTTCTAAAAAAGAGAAAGATAATTTAATAGAAACATTAAAAATATTATTTGAATTAAATAAAAATTCTGAATATCTATTTAGCAATTTAAAAAAATATCATAAAGGTTAAAATGAACTGGCTTGAAATTTTAGGATGGGAAAAAAAAGAGCTTAATGATCTAAAATATTTAGCTTATTCATATGCTCAACAAGGAAAATATGATATAGCAATAAAGATTTTTAAAGCATTAAATATATTAGAAAAAGAAAACTCTTATAACATTCAAATGCTCGGAGCTCTTCATCTAGAAATAGAAGAAAACAAAAAAGCATTAAACTATTTAAATATCGCATTAAAATTTACTCCGAACCATCTACCATCTCTTTTAAATAAAGCAAAAGCTTTATTATATTTAGGATATAAAAAAGAGGGTTTATCCTTAGCTAAAAATCTTACAAAATCTGAAAACAAAGATATTGCATCTCAATCAGAAGCATTAATTTTAGCTTATTCTTAAAATTTTTTTGTTGCAAATGCATTATCTTCATGTTAGATTAAAAATTTAGAAAACAGTTTCAAAATATATTGTGGAAAGATTGTTTATAACTTAAAGGAAAAAAATGTCTACTTGCACAAGCTATGATCAATGGTTGCAGTTTTTAGATTTTATAAAAAAACAATGTTCTGCTATAGAATTTCAAAACTGGTTTTCTCCAATAAAATTTCTAAATAGCACAGATGAAAGTATAGAATTAGAAGTACCTAATATTTTTGTAAGAGAATATCTTCTCGATAATTACAAGGAAACATTATCTCTCTTTTTCCCCAAAAAAAATAATGGAGATCTAGCTATTAATTTTGTTATTTCCGAATCTCAAAAAAGAACAAAATGTTCTTTTAAAATAATTCAAAAACCAAAATTAGAATTTAATCGACAATATACTTTTGAAAATTTTATAGAGGGCCCTTCTAATCAATTTGTTAAATCTGCCGCTGTAGGTGTAGCTAACAGACCTGGGAAATCCTTTAATCCTTTATTTATACATGGTTTTGTAGGTCTTGGTAAAACCCATCTCTTACATGGGATAGGTCATTATATTCAAAAAAACCATAAAAAGATAAAAACAAAATATATAACTACAGAAGCTTTTATTAATGATCTAGTAAATAATCTTAGAAATAAATCAGTAGATAAAATGAAAAATTTTTATAGAAATTTAGATGTGTTTTTAATAGATGATATACAATTTCTACAAAATAGATTAAATTTTGAAGAAGAATTTTGTAATACCTTTGAAAGTTTAATAAATCAAAACAAACAAATAGTGATATCAAGTGATAAACCTCCTTCTCAATTAAAACTATCTGACAGGATGATAGCTAGGATGGAATGTGGTCTTGTTACATATTTAGAAATGCCTGAATTAGAAACAAGAGTTGCTATTATTCAACATAAAGCACAACAAAAAAAAATAAATATCCCAAATAATGTAGCTTTTTTTATAGCTCAGCATATTTATAACAATATAAGGCAACTAGAAGGAGCTGTAAATAGATTAGGAGCTTATTGTAAGTTAATGAATTTAGAGATAACAGAAGCTTTAGCTGAAAATCTACTTAGCGAGATGTTTGAATATAAGCCTCAAACTAAAATTTCTGTAGAATCGATTCTTAAAAGTGTATCTAATGTTTTTGAGATTAAAATAAGTGAAATAAAAGGAGAATCTAGAAAAAAGGAGATAGCTTTAGCTAGACAAGTTGCAATGTATTTAGCAAAAGATTTAATAGATGAATCTTTAATGAAAATAGCATCTTCTTTTGGGGGAAAGACCCATTCAACACTTCTTCATGCATGGAAAAAAATATCTGAAAAGATAAAAATAGATAATACATTACAAAAACAGATACAGATCATAAAAAAAAATTTAGAAAAATAAAAAAATTGATTATTGCTATTAAATATATTTAGATATTTTTATTTTTAAAAAAATATCCTAACTCATGATAAACAAGAATATTTCATGGAAAGGATAATCATTAAATTTATTTAATATAAAAAACTGAACTCACAAAAAATTTCTACTACATGTTTTTAAAAATTGCTAAAACATAAAAACATGATCTATTCAACAAACACTCTTGATCAATAACATCTTTTATCATTAAAATTTTTTTATTCAAAAATCTTTTTTTTAAAAAAAATTTATTAAAAAAATTTATCTTTTTGACATTTAAAATTTTTGAAATTTCATCCATCAAAAGTTTTATATATTTTTCACTTTTAGGATAATAGCTAATAAAATCAGGAATAGGGTATCCTAATTTCAAATACCTATAAACCATAAAAGATGCTGTTAATCTTATAAGAGAAAATATTTTAGCTTTCTTTATCTCTAAATATAAAGATCTACAAGGTCCTCTATTTTCAAAAACTGCTATTCGAAAAAAATTTTTATTTTTATCAAATTTTTCTTCTTCTAAAAATTCAAAATCTTCAATACATCTCTCACAAAAAAAGGGATTATTATTAGATTTTTCCTGACAATGAATGCAAATTTTAGGAAAAATTAAATCTAAAAATTTTTTAAAAAATTTTTTCATCTTCCTTTCTTTTTCAAATGCACTTTTGGAGTATTGACTTTTCCTTTAATAGAAATAATAAATTTTTCAGTTAATTTAAAAAGAACATACTGTTTCATCTTAACATTAATATTTAAATTACCATTAAAATCCATATATGGTTTATCAACCATAAAAAATTTAGATCTTCTGTTCTCGCTATATACATCTTTCATTTTAGTAATAAAAAATTTTTCATCCCTTATCTCAAATGAGATATCTCCATGCACTGGAATCAAAATATCAGCATCTAAACTTAAAATCCTTCCTAAAACATCTGCTGGTATCTCAAAAAGATTTTGCTCTCTTTTAAAAGAATTTAAAAAATGAAAATCTCCTTTCCCCCGAATAGTAGAGAAATCATCTAAAAATCCTTCTAATTGATAAATATTAAAATTTGTAATTACAAGAGGTTTCATATCTTTCTTTTTTCCTTTAATAAGAGATGGTCTAACCTCAAAAACTTCTATCAAAGGAATAGAAAACTTCCATCTATTTTCTATTTTTTCGCACTCTATTTTTTTTATCTGAACAATACCGCTCTTATCACTAATTTTAAAATCTTTTATCTCAACAATATTGTTAGATATAAAAGCTTTGGCAAAAAGAGTTTTAAAGATAGCTTTTTTAATTTCAAATTTTTTAGCAAAAATTTCTCCTTCAAATTTATTAAATGTGTAATCTTTTCTATTAATAAAAAAATATCCTCTTAATTGATATCCCTTCCCTATTTCTAAAAATTTTAATTTTTCAAAAAAGGAAAAATTTAAATTAGAAAAATCTATTTTTATATTTCCAAATAAAACAAAATTTTCTTTATTATTCTTATCTGCTATCAAATCAAATTCCAATCCCAAATATCTTCCTTTTATCTTATTTATATCCATTCTATTATTTTTAATATCCCAACTAACAACTAAATTATCTCCTATAATAAATTTTCCACATCTTTTTTTAAAATCTATGTAAGATGATATTTTATGATAAAGAGATCTATAAAAATAAAAACTTTCAAAAGAGAGATCATTTGGAGTTATTTTAATCTTAGCATTTTTAATCTGTCTTTTTAATTTATTTATATAAAAAACACCTTCTTGTAATTCAAAAGAAAAAATAGATTTTTTAGGAAAATATTCTAAATCTAATAAAAGTTCTAAATCCTTTTCAAAGACAACATTATTTTTCATAAACTCAAAAAACTTATTTTCAATATTTTTTTCAAAAATAAATGCTAATTCTTTTGGAATGTAACAATCGATTTTTTGAAAATCCCATCTTTCTTTTTCAGCATCATACCTAACATATTTAATCTTTGTCTTAATAGCTGAAAGATCTATCTTATCAGAAAAAAAATTAAGATCTATCTTACTTAATTCCAACCCTTTTTTATTTGAATAATTAAAATTTACACAAGAACTATTTTCTACGAAAACATCTTTATAATAAAATCTCAACCTATTTAAATCTAAATCAGCTTCTAAAAAAGGTCTTTTATTTTCTTGAAAAAGGCAACTAACCCATCCCCCTCCTTCAAAAGATATTTTTTTTATATTTTTTAAATTAAAAAAATTTTCTTCTTCTATTTCAATATTTTTTAATTTTATATCAAATCTATTCTTACAAAATAAAATCTCTCCTTCAACTTTACTCTTATTTTTTAAAATACTAAACTCTTTTACCTTCACCGATTCTTCTAAAAAAATATTACCTTTAACTAAAAAATCATCTATTAAAAATTTATCTATCCTTACCTCTTTATTCTTTATACTTCCCTCACATAATACTTTTTTTATATCTCTATTAAAAACAAAAAGATCATCTCCTTTAACTTGAAATTTTAACCTCTTATTCTTATCTAACCAAACAGACAAGAAAAAAGGTTTTTCTTTTTTAGATAAAAGGTTATAAGAAAAATTTTTTTTAAAAAATTTTTTAAAAATACCATTTTTTAAAAAATTATCTCCTAAAAAAGATTTCATTAAAAATTCTATATTAGAAATTTTTAAAGTGTGATCTATTTTTAAAGATTCTATCTTTAAATCTTTATTCAAAATACATTCAGAAATATTTAATCTTTCTCCTAATAAATGGCTTTTAGGATTTATAAAAATCTTAAATCTATCTTTATCTATTTTAGAAGAAGCAGAAAAGGATAAAATCTCAAATAGATCATTCCCTATTTTACAATCTATCTTTAACTCATCTGGATTTTTTAAAAAAGAATTACAAAAAAAGGAATAAACATGTTTATTAATAAAAACTTTACTATAAAAATCCCCTCCTATCTCTCCATTAGAAGATGTAATATTTATATCTATCTCTTTAAAAAAAATATTTTTTGTAAATGTTTTTATATCTTTGAATAAAAACTCTCCTCTCCAAACAACCTCTTTCTCATCAGCTGATAAGATCTTTGAAAAATAAAATCCTCTTTTTTTTGTTTCAAAAAAACCTTTAATCTTTGGAATTTTTAAACTAAAATGTTTTAAAAAAAGAGAAAGATCCTCAACTTTTCCCTTAGCAAAATAGGCATTGATATCTAATTTAGGTTTATCTTTTGAAATATCTAAAAACACCATTCCTTTTAAATCTAAATTCAAACTTTGAACTTTTGGGAGATTAAACTGAAAAATAAGATTTTTAAATAATATTTCAGAATTTTCAAAAGAAAATTTTAACCCATTATTTTTCAAATAAAAATTTCCATTAGCTTTTTTTACATCTACAAAAACCTTTTTATCTGAAATATTATATGATAAAAAAAGAGAATCATCTTTAAAAAGATTATTTCTAATATCTCCTAATCTATCTATTTGTAAATCTATATATTCATTTTGATATCTTAAATTCTCTCCTTTTAAAAAGAGTTTTAACTTTTTACCATTCGAAAAAAGATATATATTAGATCTTCCTTGAATATCAAAAGGCAAAAATCTTTTCCATTTCTCTAAAACAACTCTTTCTCCTCTTACCCAAAATGAAAAATCAAAATTTTTTAATTTTAATCCAAAAGCAACATGTTCTCTTTCTTCCATATCTATTATCCCTGAAAAATCAAATTCTTTTTTTTTGCTTTTACAAAAAATTTTGGCTTTAACATTATTTTTATAATTATTTTTTAAAATAGAACCAAGATCTCCATTGAAATTGATCTCTGCATCTATATTTAATAGCTCTCCTCCTATATTAATTTCAGTTTCTAAATCTTCTATTCTTCCCTTTACACTACCCTTTTCAATATGTCCTTCATTTATTTTAAAAAAGGCATCCAATAAAATTGTTTTTTCTAAAAATTGAATATTTGAAATTTCAAGATCTGAAAAAGTAGATTTTAAAAAATTTGATCTATCAATCTCTCCATTACCTTTAATACTTTTTATATAAATAGGATATTTTTTCCATTCTAAATTTATATCTTTTATATCTAATTTTTTAAAATATATCTTCTGTATATCTCTATTTATTTCAAAATTACCAGATATTTTTCCCTTAAGAAATCTGAAATTTTCTTGTTCTTTCTTTTTTTCAAAAATATCTAAAAATTCATATTTAACATTTTCTAATTCCAAAAAAATATTATTTTTATTTAATTTTTTTAAAAATATTTTAGAATTATCCTTCAAAAAATTTACAATAAAACTTTTTTCATCTCCTTTTAAACAAAAGGAATCCTTATTTTTAAAATTGAATTCTATTTTTTTATTTGGATCATATACAAAATATCCAAATACATTTTTAAAAATAATATTTTCTCCTGATTTAAAAAGTAAATTTTCTGCTTCTCCATTGATCTTAAAATTTTTTAAAAGAAATTTATCTTTTCCTTTTCCTTCAATATTTAATTTTTGTATAAAAAGATTATTTTTATAATGGTTCTTTTTTATAAAAAGGTTAGAAAAAGAAAAATTAAAACAAACATCTGAATTTGTTTCATATTTTAAAAAGGCTTCTCCGTTAAGTTTACCCTTTATATTTAAATTAAAATTTTTAAAAAAATGGTCTAATTTAAAAAGATCTACATCTAAAAATCTGAAATTAGCTTCCAAAATATCTTTATGTTTTACAAAATCCAAAACAATCTCACTATCTTCTCCTAAATTTAAATAAAAAACATTTTTCTTTAGTTCAAAAAACATCTTATTATTAGTATCTAAAACCAATATTTCCCCTTCTTCAACCTCCATCTTAAAATCTACCAATTTATTTAAAATATTTTTCAAAGTTCTAATATCTAAAGAACATTTTTTTAAAATTATCTTTGGTTTAAAAAGTAAAATTTTTGGATGAGAAAAAATTTTACCTATAAAAGCTTTTTCTAAAAAAAAATCAATCTTATCTGAACATCCTTTTATATCTTCTATTACTATTTTTTTATCTTTTAAATAAAATCTTTCAAAAGATATCTTTTCTTTTAAAAATTTTTGTGAATAGGAAGATATCAGATACCTTCCAAAGATCTTATAACTAAAAAAGAAGATAGATACAAAAAAAATAGAGATAAAAAAAATCCAAAATTTTTTCTTCACTACCTAATCCTTTATCTTTATCTTAAATAACCATCCTAAACTCTCTGGATATTCATTTAAATTTTTTAAATCTTTTTCTAAAGATATATTTACCTCTACTATTTTTCCCGAAATAGGAGAAGTTATCTCTATAGCTGATTTAGAAGTTTCTAAAATAGCTACAACATCCTTATTTTTAACTTTTTGATTAACTTTAGGAAGTTTAATATTTACTATTTCTCCTAGGTTTTTTATTGCTGAAGAGCTCATTCCAATAGTAGCAATATCTCCTTCCACTTTTATCCATTCATGACTATCGACATATTTCATATATATCCTTCTCTTTAATCGAAAATACCACAAAAACAAAAAATATTATAAAAAATTATCTATTCCAAGAAAATTTCAATTCTTAAGCTCCTTGTTATCAGATAATTACAAGAGGATATTTTCACAAAATATTTAATATTAATCTTTAACAAAAATGATATTTATGTTAAAATATTATTATGAAAATATACAATATTAATGATGGCAAATTAACCAAAAATGAAAATGAGGCATTCTCAGTTCATAATTTAAAATTATTTAGGTTAATTAGAAATGCATTTTGGTCTGTTTCTTCTTATTTTTTCACTACTATAGCTTCATTTAAAAAAATCAGTTTATCAGAAGAAGAAAAAGAGTTTCATACTTTAGAAAGGCAACAAACTAATCCTTATTTATATGTTCTTGTAAATCAATTAATAACGAATCAAACACTCTCAGACATCTCACTTAATTTATACTATAATAATTATTTAAAAAATAAATATGACAATCTTCAAGTTGATTTTTCATATTTATCACCTTCCAATACTAAAAATGAAGGAGAAAAAAATTATATTTACATTCCTTTTTCGATTGAAAAATCTCATTATAAAATTATAAAACTATTGGCAAGAATCTTTAGATTACCTATGAGAGACCATTATTCTCATATATTAATAGATAAAAAAAACAAAATAGTAGAATATTATGATCCTAAAGGTCTTTTAGATAGTGATAGAGCTAATTCACATGTAAAACACACCAAACAAAAAATTTCAGATTGTGTATCTGCAATAATAACAAAATATTCATTAAATGATTATACTCTCTACAAACATACTTATCAAAACCAAATCGATAGTTATAATTGTGGAGTATATGGATTACATTATTTAGAAAAACGCTTAAAAAATGGTAATGAAAAATTATTAGAAAATCAAAGAGCTGCTAAACTTCCTTTTTGTAAAGTTCGCGATTTCAGAAAAACTATGGTAAAAAATATTTGGCCAGAATATACAAAATCTGCTGATGCTGATAAGCAATTCTCTAATGCTGATATAAATACTTATTTAGAACCATTCTCATTTTAAATTTTATAAAAACAACCGCCCTTTACCGCATTTATATCGATCAATTTGATAGCACGAAAAAAAAGTCTTTGAACTACACCCATTTATTGATAGCTATAAAAATAGCTATTCTCATGATAATGTTTCAAACAGACAAATTGTGAGCGCAAGGATTCATAGAGAAAATTAAATCTTTACATTTTACTAAGTCCACTTCTTATAAGTAAATAATAAAAGAGAAAACAATAAAAAATCTTCCATATAAGAAACAATTTATTGATTTTCAAAAATAGACTATTTAATATAAAGATATCATTGACATGCTCCAACGACTAAAGTCAGTTGGATTCTGGATTCAAACAATATTCGCCTGAAGAATCAGGTCTTACAATATCTAGCCCAAGAGAAAATGCCCCTTCTCTTAAATTATTTATAGCTGCATTAACATCTCTATTGTGTTCTTTATTGCAAGAAGGACAAATCCAAACTCTTTCTTTTAAAGAAAGAGTTTTA
>LJUH01000022.1 GCA_001303765.1 Chlamydiae bacterium SM23_39 | reverse complement strand
TTTTTGTATTTTTTTTAATTCCATAATACCCTCCGGTGCTTTAGAGAGTAAAGATTAAAAAAAATACTTCATATGTCAAGTATTTTTTTCATGCAATTTCCCTGTAATTCAATTGCTTCTAATCATTCAATTATTCCTAAGAATCCTCCTGGTTTTGGAATTCCTATTGGAAATTACCAAAAAATTAAATTCACAAGTCCAACGGAAAAAATAAACAACATAGCACTTCTAATCTTGCTAGGAAGTATGGTAGTAGGACTTGCTGGTGTTATTATCGTCTCCACTCTTGTCGGAACTATTGCGTTAATAGCAATTTCTATTGATCAAATTCGATCCAGAGTATGGGCTTATCGTTTTCGATCCGATCTTCCTGCTTCACATACTAAAACCGATTTAAATGCTCCTCATTTAGGATCAAAGAGCACAGCAGATGTACTCATCGTTAATAATGCAGAGAATAGTTTTAAATGGAAAAAAGAACTGCTTTCAATAGCTGAGACAAGCATTGAATTTTCTCCAAATTTTGCTGGTGGTGAGGATTTTAGAGAAATCTTAGATATAATCAAAACTAGAATGACAAATAGCAGTAAACTACGTACTCACATTCTTCTCAGTAATGATCTCCTAGAAAAAACCGATATTTCTAAACTTAATGATTTGAATAAAACATTTGGCAATCGTTTTAAATATCTCATTACTAATCGAATTTATCACACATCACCTTATCTACACTCAGAAGAAAATCATGTTAAAATGTTAGTTGTAGATGGCAAATACTTCGTTATAGGCGGAACAGGAATACATCCCAAAATGGACCGACAAGATGTTTGTAAGACAACAATAAAAAAAGTAAATAAAAAAAATTTTTCTTCAAAATTCTTTGATCAAGGATTTCGCGATACTGATTTAGTTGGAAAAGGTCAAATTGCTTTGACCTTACGTTCACAATTTTTCTCTCTTTTCCAAAAATGGGAAAACCGTATGCGTTATCATGATAAAAATACCTTCTTTGCCAACGATTTCTTTCCTATAGAAAATGCAACACAGGGAACTTGCGATAAGTTTGATAAAGCAAAGGGACTTATTAAAAATGTTTCTTTAAGATGTTTTGTCGGTGGCCCTGAACATCGCAAAAGAAATCCCATTACACACAGAATAGCTATGAGAATTAATAAGGCAACTCAAGAAATTCGATTTGGAAACCTTTTGTTTAATCCCGATGAAATTATTAAAAAAGAATTACAAAATAAAAATAAAGAATCAATAAAAATTGCAGGGCACTTTAATAGTGCAGGAAACAATTCTTCATTATCACATTGGATATATGTATTACCTAATAGAACTAATTATAGTTTACTTACAAATGCATATGAATATGATCAACCAAATCAGTTGTACCACAAAAAAGTAGCAACTTTTGACAAGAAATATACTATTATTGGCTCATATAATCTGGGACAAAAAAGTGCTTCATGTGATGATGAGATCATTTTAGAAATTAAAAATGCTGATGTAGCAAAGCAAGTCAATGAAGGATTAAAAGAAGATGTAAATCATTCAAAGGAAATAAAGGAATCAAAATTGGATACATTTTTTAATAAGATAGCTGGAGCTATAGCAATTGGAATATTAGGCCCATTTTTCGGATAATTTCCATAAAGTTTTATAGAAAATTTTGAGTTTTTTCTAACCAAAAGTTCTGAAACATTCAACCGCTTTTATTTTTTCTTGTTTGCCTAAGTTTTTGATAGTTAGTTATTTCGTAGCAATTTTTAATTCCGAAATCTTAATTTGCTTTGTTTTTTTCTACTCTTTAGGATTATTATCTTTCAAATAGTAGAAATTGAGTTATTCATGAAAATAAAATGCAGCGCATAGTTTTTAAAAGACTTTTCATATAATTTAAAGCTAAAAAATTAAAGAGTTCATCAGAATTGCATAACATATCATTTGAAATCATATTTTTTTCAATATTAGGAATATTTAGCATAGTAATGTTTTTTCCTTCTAAAGACCTTTTTGGAACACGTCCAAGTCCATTACTCCATAAGCCTGTATCAGTAACGACAGCTCTTGTCTTATAATTCAATAATAAAAAATGCGTCTTTTTTAGAATATTTTTTATAATATCTATAACCTCGTTCAATCTATCTGAAGAAGGATAATCTAATCTTTTTATTTTCTTATTCAAATCCATCTTCATAGAGTTCGTAATAAAATTGATAATGCCTTTTTCATACTCTGGAAGTTGCTCTTTAATTTCTTCTTTTGACTTTTTATGTAAGTCTTCAAATCGATTCTTATTATAAGGTCCTTCAGATTTCTTAAAAGAAATATTTAATGAACAGCCGTCTTTCATTCCATTTATAGCTTCATAACACGCATTTTTAAAACTTGAAACATGTCTAAGCCCTAAGGATTTTTGTCCTATACGATTAATATCCTCAACACAAAAGTGAAAATCTTCAGAATTTAAATCAAAGGTATCTTTAGAACAAACAGAATGTCTACGAATAATTTCAGTTATATCTAACTCTAAAAATTTACATTCAAAATAAGAACCCTTATAGCAAGGTAATTCTGAGCGATTTGTATATTTATTAATCTTAAGCGATAATACTTCTTTATTTGTTAAGAAAACAGGTGTATCAAAAGTTATATTAGTTTTTAAACATCTACGGATAATTTCATGGACATGGGTAATTTCATTCATTTGCATTTTTACTAACAATATATTTACATTCAAAAAAAATAATATTTTTTATTACATTTCACCATTAATGATATCCATTTTTGGCTCAGAAAATTCAATACGATATAGAAGAGTAAATTTTTCATTTTCATATGGAATAATACAAGATATCCTTATCCTATCAGGTTTAATATATCCAAGAGCAATATCTGGATCTTTTTCATTTCTAAGCACAAAATCATAAAAAGACTGAGCTATAGTAGGATCTCTTTCTACATTTAAAAAAACATCTTCACGAAGTTTTTTACCGCTTGCTGAAGGATCTGTTGCCCACCTTCTTAAAATATTATCAGAAAATTCTAAATAACGATCAAAAAAATCTTCCTCGCTTTTAGGACATGATTTTAAAATAAGATCGATAAATTGATAATTTGAATCAGCAGCTAAAAAAATTTGCGATTTCTCTTCAGAATTATCCATTACAAATTTAAAATCTTGTTTAAGTTGTTTAAGTTGACTAAAAAAATCTTCCATGTATTCCACAGGATCTAAAATTTTAAACCAAGCACAAGCTCTTCTAAAAATCAATTCCGGATTTTTTTTTAATACCTCTAAATCCATTTCTTCAATTTTCTCAGAATAAAACTCAACAAGTATCTCATCTTCATCTCTTTCAAAATCCTCATCCACTATTTCAGAAGCTTCTTGATAAATTTTTTGCATGGTATCATCTGAATATGCAAAAATAAAACAAATCAATAAAAAAACATTTAACATTTTCATAAAAAATCCTTTTTAAAAGTTGAAAATAAAATACTTTTTTACAAGTATAATACTTTTTTATTTTCTAAAATATTTTTTCAAAAAATTTTATCCAACTATTTTTTCTTTTTATTCATTAAATGCTCCAAGTGCATTATATCAGTAACAATGATTATATTAGAGATATCTCTCAAATCTTGTATATCATTTTTTAAATCTTTACTTTTTTCTGAAACTTTTTTTTCTAGATCTTCTAAAATACTTTCATAAAATTCAACAGCTTTTCCCAAAAAACTTTCAACATTTTTAGGAGATTTTTTTTTAATAAAATCAGCAAATTTATATTTTAAATCAGCATTTATAAAAATTTTAGAATTTTTTTCAGAATTATCCATAACAAATTTATAATCCTTTTGAAGATTTGGAAGTTGATTTATAAACTCTTCAAAAGATTTTGTAGAAAACAAAACCCCAAACTCTGCAAAAGCTTTACGTAGCACTAATTCAGGATTCTTTTTTAATGTTTCTAAATCCATCTCCGCAATCTTTTTAGAATACAATTCAAAAAATATTTCATCTTCATATTTTTTACACTCTTTATCCAACTCATCCATTTCTAATATCTTAGAATCTTCTTGAGAAATTTTTGGTATATTATTTGAATAGACCATAACAAAATAACAACATAAAAAAATATTTAATATCTTCATAAAAATTCCTTTAAGGAAAATTACACTAAAATGTTTTTTTATGAAACAAAAATTAAATAAAAAGCATTAATAAAATAACAAATATCAAAACAGGAATAATATATTTTACCAATACTCCCCAAATAGCTGCTATCCTTTTAAATCCATAAGATCCTATCGCTAGCTCTTCTTTAACATTTCTTATTCCCCATACCCATCCAACAAAAATAGCAATTATTCCAGCTGCTAACACCATAGTAAAATTACCCCATACAAAATCCATAATATCTAATAAACTCTGTCTGCCAATAAGATCTATTTTCATATTGGATAAAAACCTATTTGATCCCTGTGAAAGAGCAGAAGGTATCCCTAATAAAAAAACTAAAACTCCTATAATCAATACAGCTTTTTTCCTAGACCATTTCTTAGAATCTACAAAATAGATAACTGGAATTTCTAAAAGAGCAATACCAGAAGTTATAGCAGCAAAAGCTAAAAGCAAAAAGAAAAAAGCTCCAAAAATATTTCCTAAAGGCATCTGTAAAAATATCTTTGGTAAAACCACAAAAGAAAGAGCTATTCCCTGAGAGGGTAATTCTCCAAAAGAAAAAACAGCAGGAAAAATAACCAATCCTGCAAGTAAAGCTATTAAAGTATCAAAAAGAGCCACATATCCTGAAGATCTAACCAAATTTTCTGTTTTTTTAGCATAACTTCCATAAGTTATTAAAACGTGCCCTCCAATGCTGAGAGAAAAAAAAGCTTGTCCTAAAGCTAAAAGAAAGATTTTAGTATTTACCTCAGAAAAATCTGGTTTTAAATAATATTTTAATCCTTCTAAACTATTTGGTAAAAGTAAAGATCTAACAACTAAAATTAAAATTATTATAAAAAGTAAAGGCATCAAAATTTTACTCCACCTTTCTATCCCTTTATGAACTCCTCTAATAACTATAGCTACAACAATTATGAGAAAAAGAGACATATATCCAATAGAATAAAAAGCATTTTGTGAAAAATCTTTTATATCAATAGAGACATTAAAAAGCATATTAAAAATATAACCAATTGCCCATCCAGCAATTACTGAATAATAAGTTAAAATAAAAAATACCGTTAGAACTCCCAACGCACCTCCTATCCTCCAAAAACTTTTAGGTCTTATCATGTTTATTGCAGAAACAGGATTCCTCTTAGTATGTCTTCCAAGAGCTACCTCTACTAAAATAAGCGGAATTCCTATCAATATCACACAGATAAGATAAATAAAAACAAATAAAGCTCCGCCTCCTTCTGAAACAATAAAAGGAAATCTTTGTATATTCCCAAGACCTATAGCAGCTCCAGATGTTGCTAATATAAATCCTAAAGTTGATTTAAAACTTTCTCTTTTCTCTTTCATATTCTACCAAAAAAGACTTAACAAAATAATAAAAATAAAAACAGGAGCTAAAAATTTTACAATAAAAATCCAAAAAGGTTTTATTTTTATAAATCTTTCACATCCTATCTTTAACTCTTCTGATGCTCTTTCTGCTCCCCAAATCCATCCAACAAAAAAAGCTAAAAAACCTCCTCCTAAAACCATGGATAGATTTCCCCACACAAAATCCATAATATCATAAAATCCCTTTTGTTTGATAAAATTGAATTTAATATCACTTAAAAATCTACTTCCTCCTTTGGAAAGAGCAGAGGGTATTCCTAAAACAAATGCTACCATTCCCACTATCCAAACAGCTTTTCTTCTATTCCATCTTTTTTTATCTATAAGATAAGCAACAGGCATCTCTAAAAGAGCAATAGCTGTAGTTACAGCTGCAAAAGAAAGAAGAATAAAAAAAAGAGAACCAAAAATATTTCCAAAAACCATTTTTGAAAAAATTTTAGGTAAAACATAAAAACTTAAAAGCACACCCTGTGTGGGAGTTTCTCCAAAAGAAAAGATAGCTGGAAATATTACAAATCCTATTAACATAGCAATCAAAGTATCAAAAAAAGCTATATATAAAGCAGAAGAAGCTAAATTCTCTTTTTTACTAGCATAACTACCATATGTTATAAGTACAGCTTCTCCAATACATAAAGAAAAAAAAGCTTGTCCTAAAGCTAAAAGAAAGATTCTTGTATTTATTTCAGAAAAATCCGGTTTTAAATAATACTTCACTCCTTCAAAACTACCTTTTAAAGTTAAAGACTTAACCATTAAAATAATAATTAAAAAAAAAAGAATAGGCATAAGAATTTTATTATATCGCTCTATTCCCCTTCTTATACCTCTCATAACTACAAGCATAACTATAGTAAAAAAAAGAGCCATATAACCAATAGCATATAAAGGATTAGCTGCAAAATTAAATATATCTATTTTTAAATTAAAGATCATATTTATAACATATCCAATAGCCCATCCTCCAACAACAGAATAATATGTTAATATAAAAAATGCTGTTAAAATTCCTAAATATCCTATCCACTTATAATTAGGTTTTATTTTTTCTATTGCACAAACAGGATTTTTTTGTGCATACCTCCCCAATGAAAATTCAACTAAAATCAAAGGCAACCCAATAAAAATAACACATATCAAATATATAAAAACAAATAAAGCTCCTCCCCCCTCAGCTGTTAAATAAGGAAATCTTTGTATGTTACCTAACCCAATAGCAGCACCTGATGCAGATAATATAAATCCAATTTTAGATCCCCAAGTAGCTCTTTTCATATTTTTTATATATAACAATAATTTTTAAAAGGAAAAGATTAATTGAAGTTGCCGATGACTGGAATCGAACCAGCACCTTACAAAGTAAGAGTAGATTTTGAGTCTACCGCGTCTACCAATTCCGCCACATCGGCATTTATATAATAATAAAACATATTACCATTTCAAATAAATATTATTTGCTCTATCTTCAGAATAATTTACCTCTTTACCTTTTTCCAAATCAAACCTCACCTGAATAGAAATATATGGATATCTATGTTTATTATCTAAATTTCTTCCCTCTTTCTCTAAATAGAGTTTTATAAAAATTTCTTTATTATACCAAGGTTTTATCTTAACATCTGTTCTATTTTTGCTCTGCAAAAAAAGAAACTCTTTCTTCAAAGAATATCTCTTTTTTTCTTTATAAAAGTTAAAGATAAGATCTACTATTTTTTCATATTCATTCTCCATATCTTTAACATAAAAATCTACAGCTGCTCCAATAATATGTTTAGATCTCTTATTAGCTCTAATATATCTATTATGTTTTGGACATCTATATCCTGAAGTTACAACAACTCTTTTTTTAGTTTTATATTGAATATAATTTAAAATTTCTAAAAGTATAGGATAAACTCCTTCTTTACCATTAATAACTGGTAAACTATGATTTTTCCCTTCACAATCATTAAATATCTCATCATTTTCTATAATAGAAGGATTTAATTTTGATCCTTTACATCTCATATCTTCATCTGTTATTGCAACAAGTTTTGATATCTCTTTTTCCCAAGGATAATTTTCTCTTTTATTGAATTTAGGATTAAATATAGGAAAAAAAAATGTATCATGAGTTCTAGTTATATACTCAGATTGAATTCTATTTTTATGGCACTTATCATCAGAACAGGAAAATAGTAAAATTAAAAAAACTAAAAAAAATCTCATAAAATACCTTTTATTTTTAAAATAATTTTATATTATTTCAAAATTTTTTATAGTCCAAAATAGATGAGTGTAATAAAAAAAAGATTGTTTTTTTATAAAATGTTAAAAATAAAAGAGTAATAATGGAAAAACAGATCCTCTCTCAATTACAAGAGGTAGCAAATAGAGCATTAAAGGCTGAAAATATAGAAGAAAGCATGAAACATCTAGCTCATGCTTTTTCTCTTTTCTCAAAAGAAACTGTTTTAATAAAAAAAGCTTATTCTGATTTAAAAGAACAGTTTGAAAATGTAAATCAAGATCTTAAATTAGCCAATGAAAAACTTTTAAAAAAAATAAATGAAAGAAATTTAGTTGCTAGTTATTTAAATAACATTTTAAAAAATATATGTCAGGGAATCATTTTTATTGATACTGATGGTATTATAACAACTTTTAATAAAGAAGCAGAAAAAATTCTTCAAAAAAAAGAAGAGGATATAATCTTTAAAAATTTTTGGAATAATTTTAAAGATGATTATTTTGGTTTTTCAATAAAAGAATCTTTAAAACTAGGAATTTGTCAAAAAAGAACAACAATCAGCCTTATATCCTTAAACAAACAACTAGAAATAAGTTCTTCTTTCATTTATGAAAATTTTAATAAAGGAATGATAATAATGATTAAAGATATTACAAAAATAAAAAAATTAGAACTTATAGCTAATAGAAATGATAGGATGAATGAACTAGGTAAGATGGCAGCCATAGTTGCTCATGAAATAAAAAATCCTTTAGGTGGTATTAGAGGATATGCATCTTTATTATATAGAAATTTAGAAAATTCTAAACATCTTCAATCTATGGCAAAATATATAATAGATGGGACTAAATCTTTAGAAAGGCTTCTTAACAATGTATTACATTTTTCTAGACCGTTGGATATAAATACAAAACCTTATGATATATGTTTATTAATAAAAGAGATAGCTGGTCTTATAAAGGTGGATCATTCCTTTTCAAAAAATGTTATTTTAGAATATCATATTCCAACAAAATCTATACTTTCTTCTATCGATAAAGAACTTATTAAATCCGCTATTTTTAATATTATAGTAAATGCCTTTCAAGCTATAGAAAATTCAGGTAAAATAACAATCTCCATATTCAAAAACAACAATATCTGTATGATAAATATATCCGATAATGGTAAAGGAATAAAATCCGATGATTTAGAAAATATATTTTCTCCATTTTTCACCACAAAAAAAGAGGGTAATGGATTAGGTCTTTCTGAAGCTTATAAGATAATCCAATCTCATTTTGGTAATATAGAAGTAAGGTCTGAAATAAATAAAGGTTCCACCTTTTTAATAACCCTACCAATCAAGGAGAGATAATGTCTAAAAAAATATTGATAGCAGATGATGAACTCTTAATCAGAAATTTTTTAAAAGATTTTTTAAAAGAAGAATCTTTTGAAATAACCCTTTGTGAAAATGGTAAACAAGCTATAGAAGCTTTAAAAAACGAAAATTTCGATATAGTTATAACAGATATGAAGATGCCTATAAAAGATGGATTTGAGGTTTTAAAATTTGCAAAAAAACATACTGACAGTCTTGTTATAATAATGACAGCTTTTGGAAGTATAGAAAATGCTGTAGAAGCAATGAAATTAGGAGCTTTTAATTATCTGATAAAACCCTTCTCCTTAGAATCCATCAAAGCTATTTTAGAAAAAGCTTTCTCACACATAAATCTTATTAGAGAAAACAGATATTTAAGAAACGAATTATCCTACTCCTTCCATACTGCTGGAATAATCTCTAACTCTCCTTCCATGAAAAAGATCTTAAATAATTTAAAAAAAATAGCTCAAAGCAATTCAAGTGTTTTCATAAATGGTGAAAGTGGTACTGGGAAAGAAATATTTGCTCATGCCATACACCATCTTTCAAAAAGATTTTCTAATCCCTTTATAAAAGTAAACTGTGCTGCTATTCCTGAAACTTTAATAGAATCCGAATTCTTTGGGCATGAGAAAGGTTCTTTTACAGGAGCTGATCAAAAAAAAATAGGAAAATTTGAATTAGCAAACAAAGGATCTTTACTTTTAGATGAAATAACAGAAATCCCTCTTCTTCTCCAACCAAAACTTTTAAGAGCTATCCAAGAACAAGAATTTGAAAGAGTAGGAGGAATAAATCCTATAAAAGTAGATATAAGATTCATCTCTACTTCTAATAGAAATATAAAAGAAGCTATTTCTTCAAAAATATTTAGAGAAGATCTATTTTACAGATTAAATGTAGTTCCAATAAATCTTCCTCCTTTAAGAGAGAGAAAAGAGGATATTATTCCCCTTGCTGAATATTTTTTAAAAACATTTTCCCAAAAAAACAAAAGAGAAAAAACAATTTTATCTTCTTCTTCACAAAAAAAACTGTTAAATTATTCTTGGCCTGGAAATATCCGAGAGCTATCAAATATTATAGAAAGAGCTGTTGTATTAAACTCTTCCAGCATAATAGAAGAAGAGCATCTTTATATAGACTATCCAAAAAAAGAGATAAAAGAATCTTATGAGATATCTCTTAAAGATATGGAAAAATCCTATATTTTAAAAATATTACAAGAAAATAATTTTAATAAAACAAAAGCAGCTAATATCTTAAAAATTAGTTTAAGAACTCTTAGAAATAAACTTAGAGAATATCAAAATTAATGTTACTATTTTTTTGAATACTTTTGAAAAATTGTAATAATCCTTTTTTTATAGTTTCAAGGGCTTTATCCTTATTATCCTCATTGAAAGACCAGCAAAGTATTCTTTGTTTTATTATCCTGAAGCTTGGTAATGTAACATAATCTTTAAGAGAATCATAAAACTGATTTTTTTCTTCTTCTATGTCTTCATTAACCTGCTCTTCAACTTTATCCATAAACCAATTAAGATTTTTTTGAATTTTTATTACAAATTCTTTGTCTAAGTTGGTTTCCAAAAACTTATAATATTCTTTGTTTAATAACCATTTTGGATTATCACCTTTAAAAAAAATTGCTTCTAATTCTTTTCGCTCTCTTAATGATTTTTCTTCTAATTTTTCTGTTAACATTCTTATTTCTTCATTTTCTTTTGAAAAAACTATCTTTTCCTCTGCTTTTACTACTTGTATCTCTTCCCATTGCTGTACTGCTATATCTGCCATTTCTTCTATAAAATTTTCTTCCTCTTCATCATCTGTCAGTAATGTAACTTTTTTATTTTGATCAAAAGATCGCCCATACTGTTCTAATTTTCTCCACCTTTCTAATGATTTCTCATCTGATGATTTAATGCTTCCAACTATCTTTTTACCAGCAAAAATAAAAGAACCTGCAGTAAAAGGCACAGCTGCTAAAATAACAGGTATCGATATCTTGGAAACTTGAATTCCTGTTAAAGATAGATGTAAACCCATTAATCCTGCAATTTTGCCCATTGGAAGAGCAGTGCATAATACTAAAGCACTTACCCCAAAAACAGCTGAAAAAATATTCGATATAACAAATAATTTTTTCGTATCTAGCTGAAGATTCGCTTTTTTTTCAGAAGCCAATAAAGTATTATTACTTACAATCTTTGTTTTCATATATTTTCCAAAATAATTATATCATAATTCCTAATAAAAAAGCATTATTTTTTATCATATAAAAATTTTTTATTGCTTTTGATCTGATTTAGATAAAATGACATCAATTCATTCATCCTAAACAGCTTAGGGTCTTATCTGATAAAAATACATTTTTTATTTGGATATTACCATATCTGGTTATGCATTTATTCCGTTTTGAAATAACCATATCTTCTTTACCTGAAAAGACTTAAATAAAATTATTTGTTATTAAAAATTTCATTATTTCAAAACTTCAATAAAATCTTTAGCTTTCAAGCACTTAGCATTTTTTAATAACTTCTTATTTTTCAAAAAAAATTTTCTATGTAAAAAATATTTGATTAAAAATAAAAATTTTATTTACCATCAACATTAATTTTTTATGTTTAGAAAATTTTCTATTTTATTATTTTTAATCTCTTCTCTTTTTTCAGATGAATATCAAAATGATCCCTATATATCAGCAATAAACAAAGGAGAACCTTCTTTTATAATAGAGGGATGTGTAAATGTCATAACAGGAGATCTCCATTTTTTCAAACAAGATGCTGTAGTAAAGGGAAGAGAACCTATTGAAATCCCAAGGATTTATATAACAAGAAACAATGACAATAAAGAATGTGGCTGGAGCTTTTTTCCCTATATCTTAGCTTTTTATCAGAAAGAAGGCCCCTCATTAGCTATAATCCCTGAAAAAGATGGAACATACTTAGAATATGAATATTACAAAACAAATAACAAAAAAGAAAAAGAGTTAAGAGTAAAAAAAGAATCATATGAATTCGGGATTACTAATGCAAGATTTTCTCAGATAAGCGGAAGGATAAACGTCAAAAATAATAGAGTCATCACTGATAAGAAACGAAGCTATTTAAGAGTGCTTTCTCCCGATGGAGGATGGCGATACTATAGATGGGTAAAACGAAGAGATGGAAGTAAAGATGCAAAAAAATATCCAAAATATCCCCTTAATTCCTATTATTTCATACTTAAAGAAGAGCTTTTACCTAATGGTAACTATGTAGTTTATGAGTATGATAAATTTAATAGGGTTACTAGTATTTCAACATTAAATCGTCATAGGACTAAATGCTATGCTTGGGCAAAATTTACTTACAGGGGAAAAAATACTAAAGAGGGAGATTATGTAATAGAAACAAGCGATGGGCAAAGAATAGAATATATCTACCAAAGACACGAAAGAAACAAGAAACATAAAGGAAGAAAGAGAGCCTTTTATTTAGAATCAGCTAAAAATATGTATAGTCCGGATGAATATTACGAATATATATTAGAAGGAAAGATGGGCGAGGTGATAAAAAAGATAAACTTACCCGATGGTAGAGGAGCAAAAGTTGACTATTACAATAAAGGATTTAATAAAGTTCACAATACCCTAGTTAAGGTGCCAAAAAGAAAAGATCTAAAATATAAAAGAGTCAAAGCTCTCTATCTCCCTCTTGGAGAAAATGGAGAATATAAAAAAGCATATGAATTCATATACCATCCTGGAAAGTTAAAAGAAACTTCTGGAATTACAGAAGTATTTGATATCAACGGAAATAAAACTACCTATCATTACAGCAAATATCTAAGGCCTACGAAAATAGAACGATATTACAAAAAAGGAAATATCTTTGTTTTAAAAAACATGGAAAAATTAATTTGGGGAAATGAAAATTCAGAAAAAGCTACTTTATTATTAGGAAAGGGCATCTTTGATCATAATGGCAAAGCAATCTTTTTCAAAAGGTTTTTTTATGATGATAGAGGCAATGTCATAAAAGAAAGGATTTATGGATCTATCACAGGAGAGAAAAAGGTAGAAATAAAATTTGATTCAAATGGCCTTCCTTTAAAAGAAGGAACAGAATATTCCGAAATAATCAAAACATATACCAATGATAACACAAATAGAATACTATCTAAAGAAGATGAAAATCAATTAAAAGAAAACTACTTTTATTTTGAAAAGTTTAATATTTTATCTAAAACTCTTGTTACATATAAAAATATTGTTAAATTAAGAAAATTTTTCTTTTACGATTCAGATCTGAATTTAATACAAGAGGTAGTCGACAACGGAATAAATTACAAATACAAAGATATGCATAATGTAACCGAAAGAAAAATAACAAAATATAAAAACATAAAAAATGGTAATTTTTGTGGCTTACCTTATGAAATTGAAGAATTTTATCTAGAAAAAAAAACCAATAAAGAAGTTAGGTTGAATAGAAGAGTATTACACTATTCTTCAAAAGGTTTTGTAGAAAAAGAAGATGTTTATGATAGCAATAATAATTATGTATATTCCATCCATAAAAATTATGATAATAAAGGAAGAATAATAAAAGAGGTTAATGAAGTTGGGCAAAAAGCACTTTATGGATATGATAGAAATAACAACCAAACATTTTTTCAAGATTATCATGGAAGGATAAAAAAATATATAGATTACGATTTTTATAATAGACCGATAAAAATAGTAGAAAAGGGTGATGATAATATTACACATCTAACCTTTTTTAAATATGATTTAAAATCCAACCTAATAGAAAAAAAAGATTTTTTAGAAAATATAACAAAATATAAATATGATGAGTTTGGGAATTTATTAGAGATAATCTATCCCAAAACAGAAAGAACAGCTTCCACCAAATATATTTACGATGATATTGGAAGAGTTATAACTGAAATAGATGGGAAAGAAAGAAAACTAAAAACTTATTATAACATCCACAATAATCCTATAAAAAAGATCTTTCCAGATAAAACAGAAGAAAAATTTATCTATAATTTAGATGGAACTTTAAAAATGCAAATAGATCCTGAAAATGTCCAAACAATTTATTCATACGATTTTTTTAAAAGGAAGACAGAGAAAAGAATTATTGCTTCACCCATGATATTTAAAAGAGAAGCTACCATATATAATGCTTTTCATAAGATAACATTTATTGATGCTGCCAACAATCAATATACATATCATTATGATGAAGCAGGAAGAATTAAAGAAGAATATTTTAATGAAAAAAAAGAAAAATCCTATTTTTATGATTCTTTAAATAGAGTAATCAAAATAAAAACAAATGACCTCTATTATATTATTTATAAAAAAGACAACCTAGGAAGAATAATAGAAGAAAGGATGGAAGATGAAGATGAAAAAATCTATTTTTTAAAAAGCTATGGTTATGATTCTTTTGGTAATAAAAATTCTATTACTAATAATATAGAGGGTAAAAATTATACTGAAGAATTTTTATATGATTCTTTTAATCGACTAATTCAAAAAAAAGATGCTTTAAAAAATATTTCCAAAATTATTTATCAAGAGAATTTTAAAAATAATTTTGATCAAAATGTTATAAAAAAAATAGAGATAGATCCTTCAGGACTAAAAAATATTTTCATATTAGATGCACTTCAAAGAGAAGAAAAAATAGAGATAAGAGCTTCTAATGATAAACTTTTAAAAGAGACAACATTTTTTTATGATGAAGCTGATAATCTTATCAAAGAAATCTATTCTACCGCTGATAATGAGACTATTATCGAGAAAAAATATAATGAAATAAATAAATTAATAGAGTTAAAAGAAGAGGATAAAATAACGAAATATAGTTATACTGGACAAGGTCTTTTAAAAGAAACGATCAAACCTGATGGAACAATAATCACCAATTCTTACGATGGTCTAGGTAGGAAAATATATTTAAAATCTTCAGATAATATGATTGATTATTGCTATCGTTATGATCCATTAGATCATCTTATAGAAGGAAAAAATTTAATAACAGGTAATTCAACGATAATTATAAGAGATAAAAAAGGTAATATTATCAAAGAGCAATTAGAAAATGATCTAACCATAGAAAATAGTTATGATGATTTAGGAAGAAAGACTAAAATGGTTTTCCCTGATAACTCTTTAGTAGAATATGAATATGATGCATTAAATCTTAAAAAAATTGTTAGGAAAGATCAATTCAACAATAATTTATATGAACATAAATTCGAAAAATATGATCTATCAGGAAATTGTCTTCTTCAAAAAATGATAGATGGATCAGATATGAAGAGTTCATTTGATCCATTAAACAGAGAAAAAAAAATCTATTCTCCCTATTTTTA
The DNA here is from genome assembly GCA_001303765.1 of Chlamydiae bacterium SM23_39. Taxonomy (GTDB): domain Bacteria; phylum Chlamydiota; class Chlamydiia; order Chlamydiales; family SM23-39; genus SM23-39. Next base: position 1,815 of record LJUH01000022.1, on the reverse strand, counting down.
TCAAGAGATAAAAAAATTTGATACTACGGGTAACATAAAAAAAGTGGATTATAATGGAACCATTGCAAATTATGAATATGATGATCTCCATCAGCTTATAAAAGAAGAGGGCATATTTTCTAATGATTACTCTTTTGATGCAAATCAAAATATAACAAAAAAAAATGGCAAAAAATTTAAGATAAATAAAATAAATCAAATAGTTTCAACATATGAAGAAGATTATCAATATGATAAAAATGGCAACTTAATATCTGTAGAAGATACAAGTAACTATATTCATTATTCTTATGATTCACTAGATAGATTGATTAAAGTTGAGAATAAAAATCTTATATTGACTTACAAATATGATGTTTTAAATAGAAGGATATCCAAGCTCTGTTATAAAAAAAGCAAGTTGAAAAGAGGATATAAAAATATTTTTCTCTACGATGAAAATAAAGAGATTGGGATCTATGATACTGAAAAAAATGTTTTATCTCTAAGAATATTAAACATTGAAAAAAGTTCCGAAAAAAAGGGATCTATAGCTTTAGAACTTAATAGCAAAGTATATCTACCTATCAATGATCTTTATGGCAATGTAGTCTGTTTAGTATCAAATAAAGCTATTAAAGAGAGTTACCGTTTTACTGCTTTTGGTGAAGAGATTATCTATTCTAATAGAGGAAGAAGGACGAGTTATTCCTATCTCAACAATCCTTGGAGATATTTATCTAAATATACAGAAGAGACAGGATTAGTATTTTTTGGAAGACGTTATTATGATCCTCGATCTGCTCGATGGATCTCATGTGATCCTGAAGGATTTGCAAGTGGAAGCAATCTATATGTTTTTCTAATAAACAATCCATTTATATATTCTGATCCTTTCGGTCTGTCAGTAGAATTTAATGTTGACCTAAAAGACATGAAGATCTCCTTCCTAAATTATATGAACAGTAAATATGTACGCGAACAATATGCTAAAGATGAAGCATATTTAAACACCATTACATCAGTTGCTAGAGAAAATGTCCGCCAAGGAGAGCCTTCTAATTATGCTTCTATGTGGCTGTTTAGACCTCGTTATGACAAATCTTCCACCTTCTCCCTAGGAGATAATGTAGCCTTAAACTCTGTTGGTTTCGTCAATGGTATAAATACTAGTGTCAATGATGCCATTAAAGAGGGACAATATATTAAATCTTTATCAAACAATAAGATGACAGATATGAATATTTCTTATAACAGCTCCGGTGGTTTTTTTCATGATCTAGGAGAAGTTTTTTTTAAAGATTTAAGAGAGCTTGAAACAAAAAGCGTTATAGATCTATACTCTAAATGGATGCATTTTTTTAGAAACACACCACCAGATATGCCTTATTTACAATTTTGCCATAGTCAAGGAGCTATTAAAGTAGCAAATGCAATAAAACTTCTACCCGATGAATATAAAAAAAGATTAACGGTGGTAGCAATAGCCCCAGCTATGATAATAAAAAAAGAATGGGGAGTTAATTGTTTTAATTACGTATCCAAAAATGATTGGATTTCTAGAACTATGACATTAAAAGATAGAAAGCTATCAGAAGTTACATTTTTAGAGCCTCATGCTAAAGCAAGCTGGCTATTCGACCATAGCTTTTTAAGTGTTACTTATACTAAACCAATAAAAGACCATTTATCAGATCATTTTAAAAAAGTGGAAGAGATACGAAGGAGGCAAAGGTGAGAATTATTAAGATGAGTAAAAGATTTATCATCTTAGCAATATGTTTATCAGGAGTTTTTGTGTTAACAAATTATAATTTTTTTAGTAAAGAGAAAGAG
>LJUH01000001.1 GCA_001303765.1 Chlamydiae bacterium SM23_39 | reverse complement strand
TTATTCATGAGAAAAAAGCCTTTTTTTAAAGGTTAATATATTGCACTATAGCAATTTATAAGGTTTTTTTCTCATTTTTTTTTATTTTTCATGAAATATTCGGGATATATGATAGAAATTTTTTTCAAAAATTTTTAAAATTAGATCTTTTGGAAGATAGAGTGCCCGGTGAAACAACAATATTGCATTTTAGTCATTTACTAGAAAAACATAAACTTACTAAAGAAATTTTTTTAATTTTTTCTCGTTTAACCGAAAAAGGATTTTTTATAAAAGAGGGAACAATAGTAGATGCAATTATTATTCATAGTCCTTTTTAAAGTAAGAAAAAAAAACTATTGGCAACATAATGAAAAAAATGGAAAAAGAAGTTTTTAACACATTAAAAATTTTTGAAAATATCATAAAAATTTCTTTATCTTTTGTAATTTCAGAATTTTTCAGATGTTTCTTAACTTGAAGAGATAATATCCTCAAAATAAGCAAAATATATAATTTTCCATCTAAGATTTTTTTCTTTTTTTTCTTGTGCATATTTTATAATTTCTTTTTTAGACATTTTAGCAAAATTTTTTATCTCTTTATCTTTTAATCTAAACATTACAGCTAATGGTTTTTTTTTATTTTTAAAAATAGAAAATAGTTTTTTATAACATCTATGAAAAATAGTTTTTCTAAAAAATAATTTAAAAAGTGCAATGCTTAATATTGTAAATGATACGGTAGAAAAAACTATACTTATAAATGGAAAGGCTGGATGGAAGAGAAGACCAAAAAAGAAAAAAAATAAAAAAAGATAAAAGATTTTATAAGAAGAAAAAAGAGGACCAAAAATTTTTCTAATAATATTAGTAGAGGTTAAATAAGCAAAAAATTCTTCATATATAGGTTCATCAAATGCAACTCTTGCAAAGTGGACGAGTTCATGAGCTATCACATCTGATAGGTCATATATTTTTAAAAAAGAACCCTTTTTAAATCCTTTTCTAATTTGTAATAATGGGATATTAACATTTTCAATATCTACTATCCAGCTTGCAGCTCCTTGAAAAATTTTTAATTTTTCATTAGAAAAAAAAGCAGAAAAATGGTTTCCAGAAAAATCGAATAGATTAAGCAGCGTTGCCTTTACCCAATTTACATCAGGCTTTTTTAAATGATCTTCCATGTTAAAAGGAATATTTTTTTTTCTTTTTTCAAAAAAATTTTTTTTTTCTTTTAATAATTCTTTTGTAAGGTTAACTCTTTTAAAAAAAAGGTCTTCCGTTTCTGTAGGTCCTGGTATAAATCCCTCTTTATTTAATTCTAATAATTTTTCTTTCATGATTTTTTCTTATAAATTATAAAAAAGTTATTATTTGAAAAAAATATTTTTTTTTTTAAAGTATATTTTATGACAAAGATTTTAATAATAGTAGAATCTCCTGCAAAAATTAAAACATTAAAAAAGTTTTTAGGGAAAAATTATTTTTTTGCATCATCTGTTGGTCATATTAGAGATCTGCCTGAAAAAGAATTTGGTATAGATATAGAAAAAAATTTTGAACCAAAATATACTATCCTCCCAGGAAAAAAAGATGTAATTAAAAATTTAAAAGAAGCAACAAAAAAAGTTGATTTAGTATATCTTTGTCCTGATCCTGATAGAGAAGGAGAAGCAATAGCATGGCATATAGCTTCTATATTACCTAAGGGAACAAATATAAAAAGAATTACTTTTAATTCAATAACAAAAAATGTTGTTTTAGAATCTTTAAAACATCCAAGAGAGATAAATTTATCTTTAGTAAATGCTCAGCAAGCAAGACGTCTTTTAGATAGAATTGTTGGATATACTGTATCTCCTATTTTATCTAAAAAATTAAAAAGAAGGACTTCAGGAGGAAGGGTGCAGTCGGTTGCTTTAAAATTTGTTGTTGATAGGGAACAGGAGATAGATGAATTTGAACCTATTGAGTATTGGAATATAAAAGCTATTTTTAAAGAAAAAGAACTCTCTTTTGAATCTTTTTTATATTCTGTAGATGGGAAAAAGGTAGAAAAAGAAAAAAAAGAGAATGTTTTTTTAATACCAGATCAAGCAACAGCTGATTCTGTTGTTAATAGATTAAAGAAGAGTTCTTTTATAGTAGAAAAAATAGAAAAAAAAATAAAAAAAAGAAATCCTACTCCTCCTTTTATAACATCCACTATGCAACAGGAAGCGAGTAGACATTTTAGATTTTCTGTTTCAAGAACAATGTCTTTAGCTCAAACCTTATATGAAGGGATAGATATGGGAAAAGAGGGAATAGAAGGACTTATAACATATATGAGAACAGATTCTGTAAAAGTTACCAAGGAAGCTATTTTTCAAGCTCGAGATTTTATAAAAAAAGAGTATGGAGAAAAATATATACCCGAGAAACCTATATTTTATGTTAGTAAAAAGTCAGCTCAAGAAGCACATGAAGCTATTCGTCCTACTAATATCTCTCTGCATCCAAAAAAAGTTAAAAAATATTTAACAGAAGATCAATATAAATTGTATCTTTTAATATGGAATAGATTTATAGCTTCTCAAATGAAATATGCTACCTATGAATCTACTGTTGTAGATATTAAAGCAGATAATATGCTTTTAAAAGCTATAGGCTCTTATATAAAATTTTTAGGATTTCTTGTTCTTTATGAGGAAAAAAAAGATGAAGAGAAAGAAGAGGAAAAGGAAAAACTACCTCCTTTAAAAGAGAAACAACGCCTTGTTTTAGAAGAGATTGTTCCTTTACAATCTTTTACAAAACCTCCTGCTAGGTTTACTGAAGCATCATTGATTAAAGAATTAGAGAAATCAGGGATAGGAAGACCATCTACCTATTCTTCAATAATGAATAAGATACAGAATAGAGAATATACTATAAAAGAAAAAACAAGTTTAAGACCAACAGAGTTAGGTAAGGTTATAGCATATATGTTAGAAGAAAATTTTTCTCCTATAATGAATATTGGTTTTACTGCAGCTATGGAAGATGATTTAGAATTAGTAGCAGCAAATAAAAGAGAATGGAAGTCTTTAATAAAGGGTTTTTGGGAAGCCTTTATGCCTATGGTAGAGAAAGCTAAAAAAGAAGCTTCTGCTCCTAGAATAGAGACAAATATTAAATGTCCTAAATGTGGGAAAAAACTTTTAAAGATATGGTCGAAAAATAACTATTTTTATGGGTGCAGCGATTATCCAAAATGTGATTATACGGCTACTTTAGAATCTTTAGAATTTAAAAAAGAGGATTATGCTGAAGATTTTGAATGGGATCAACTATGTCCTAAATGTGGAGCTAAAATGGTTATAAGGCATGGGAAATATGGGGTATTTTTGGGATGTTCTAATTATCCAGAATGTCAGGGGATAGTAACCGTTCCTAAAAGAGGAGAAAAGGTTATTCCTCTTAAAGAGAGATTAGATTGTCCAGCATTGGGATGCGATGGTAAAATAGTTATGAGGCGGTCTAGGTTTGGAAAAATATTTTATTCGTGTAGTAATTTTCCTGAATGCAATATCATTGTTAATGATTTAAAAGCTTTGGAACCTAAATATGATGCTCATCATCCAAAAACTCCTTATGCTAAAAAAACAAAGAAGAACGGATATAAGATTTCTGAGGAGTTAGAAGCTATTATTAAAGAAAAAGAAGCTACTAGAAGTGATGTGTTGAAAAAGATATGGTCTTATATAAAATCAAAAAACCTTCAAAATCCTAAGAACAAAAGAGAAATTATTCCTGATGAAAAGTTATCTAAGATAATAGGTAAAGAGCCTATAGATATGATGAAATTATCTAAAGCTTTATCTAAGCATATGAAGAAAATAAAATAATTATTTTTTTTTAAATTTTTTTATGTTACTTAGAAGAAAAAAGGGTTATGTTAAAAGTTTATAATTTTTTGAAGTTATCTTTTTTTGTTTTTCCTTTTTATATTATTTCCAATCCTTCAAATCCTAAAGTTATTCATGGAGAGGTAAAATTTTCTAAAGAAGCAAGAACTTTAACAATAAATCAAAATAGTCATAAATCTATTATTGATTGGAAGAATTTTTCTATAGATAAAAATGAGATAACAAAAATAATTCAACCTTCTAAATCTTCTTGTAGTTTAAATAGAGTTATTTCAAAAAATGTTTCTAATATTTTTGGTACTCTCTCTTCTAACGGAAAAGTTTTTTTAATAAATAAGAATGGTATCGTTATAGGTAAGTCAGGATTAATAAAAACACAAAAATTTATAGCTTCTACTTTAGATATTGCTAACTCCCAATTTTTAAAAGATGAAAATATAAATTTTTTTAAAAATGAAAAAGGCCAAATAGAAAATAAAGGGACTATTTTAGGAGAGAAAGGAGTTTATATTTTTTCTAAGCGGATAAAAAATGAGGGTAAGATAGAATCTACTAAAGGAGATATTAATTTAATAGGAGCTGAAGAGATATTTATATTTAAAGAAGATGAAAATATAATAATAAAACCTAAGGGATTAGGATCTGTTGATAATAAAGGTGTCCTTAAAGCATTAAATATAGCTCTTAAAGCTTCTAATATAGATTCTTTTGCAATAAATCAAGAAGGGTTGATAGAAGCAAATACTATTTATGAGAAAGGGGGAAGGATATTTTTAGGAGCAAAAGAGGGAAAAGTTAATATAGATGGGAAACTAACAGCATCGAAAGATAAGAAGGGAGGAGATATAGAGGTAATAGGAAAAGAGATAGAGATAAAGGATAAAGCTTATCTTGATGTATCAGGAGATTTAGAGGGTGGCAATGTTAACATTGGTAAGAAAGGATTTACTGAGAATTTGTATCTTTCCGAAGATTCTGTTATTAAAGCTGATTCAATAGAAGGAGATGGAGGACAAATATTTCTTTGGGGAGATAGAAAAAACCATTTTTATGGAAACATATCAGCAGAAACTGTTAAAGGTAATGGAGGTTTTGTAGAAATTTCTTCCAAAAAAGATCTTTTATTTAAAGGAAGGGTATCTACTCTATCATCTTTTGGGAAGATAGGAGAATTAACTTTAGACCCTGTAGATATAAATATAACAAATACTTCTCCAAGCAATCCTGCTTTTACTAATCCTTATCAACCAGCTAGTTCTCCTGCAAATCTATATGTTGTTGACCTTACAAATGCTCTTGCATTTAATAATGTAATAGTTAAAACAGATGGTATCGGAGGTAATAGCAACGGAACTATAAGTATACAGACAAATATAACATGGGCAACTAATACAAAACTTACTTTGATAGCAGATAGAACTATCGATATAGCAGCGGGAATTGTGTTAAGCAATACTTTTAGCGGAGCTAATTTTGATGCTTTTGATTTTCAAACAACAGCTTCTATAACAGGAGCTAGCTATGATGGGATAGTTCTCAACAATGGAGCACAGATAACCTCTATAGATGGTGATATAACTCTTCTTGGTAGAGGTGGACCACTAGGAAGTGGCAATGAAGGGATAGTATTGAATCAAGGATCTTTGATAACTTCTTCTGGATCAGCAAAAATAGATTTAACAGGTGTAGGAGGAGGTGGTGGTGGAGTAGGAACGAATACAAATTATGGGATCCAGTTGGATGGAGGTCCTAATATAGCTAATAATACGGTTATCTCTTCTACTTCTACTGGAACTATTTTATTGACAGGTTCTAGTAATGGAAGTGGTAATAATAATTATGGCATATATCTTTCTGCAAATTATTCAATGGTAGATTCTACAGGTACCGGTACTATAACTTTAGAAGGAACAGGAGGGAGTGCAACCTCAACAAATGATAATTATGGAATAACTCTCGATGGTTTAAATGTAAAAGTGCAATCAGTTGACGGAGATATAATTTTATATGGAGTATCTAATGGTACAAATACTAATAATTTTGGAGTTTATATGAACTCGAGTTCTGAAGTTCTTTCTACTAATAATGCTAAAATAATTTTTTCCGATGGATTAGGGGGTAATCCATGTAAAGGAGGTCCAGGGACAGATTATTGTGAAGGAATACATATTAATGGAGCTACCATTACTGGAGGAGTAGGAGATGTAAGTTTAAAGGGAGAAGGAAATACCAGTGGTACTGGTAGTTACAATAGAGGAATCAATATTGAAAATGGAGGACAGATAGATGCAACAGCTTCAACAGCAAACATATCTGTAGAAGGGATAGGAGGTAATGGAGTTAATAGTAATGTTGGAGTTTATATCTATGGTATTACATCTGATATTGTTTCAAATACGGGAAATATAACTGTTAAAGGAACAGGACGAGGAACAGGAAATAATAATCATGGTGTTCATCTTGTTATGAATAGTAATGATAAAATTGCATCTAATGGAGGAGGAAATATCGATGTTGAAGGAATAAGTGGGACAGGAGCTAGCTCTCATTCTGTTTATTTGGAAGCTGGTAATATAGTAAGTCAAAGTACTGGATCTATACAGATAAAAGGATATGGGTCTGGTTCTGGATATGCTATCTATAATAATTCACAAGATATTGATGCTGTTAATGGATCTGTTACTCTTATTGGAGATACGATGAATTTAGCAGGGGGTGCTATTTCAGGGAATACCGATTTAAAAGTTTATCCTAATTCCGTTAGTAGATCTATTGGATTAGCAGGGACAGGAGCAGGTCTTTTGCTTCCTGTATCAGCATTGAATACTTTTGCAGATGGTTTTAATTTGATAACCATTGGTGATAATACCAATACTGCATCTATCACATGTGGTGCTTATACCTTCTTAGATTCAATAAAGTTTATAGCAGGTGATTCGATAACTATTTCAGGGAATTTATCAGCAGGTGCTAATAATATTGATTTTCTTCTAGGACAAATAAATCCGGGATCTTTAACAATAAATGCAGGCATTTCTATAACAGCTGCAGCTTTTACTGCTACTGGAGGAGCTAATAATGACACTTTTTATATATATGCTAGTGGAATAACAGGTACTTTAAATGGAAGTGGAGGAACAAATACTTTTTATGGGCCAACAAGTGGAAGTACATGGAATATAACTGCAAATGATGCAGGTAATATAACAGGAGGTCCTTCTTTCACTGACTTTTTAAAATTGATGGGAGGATTATTGGGAGATGATACATATAACTTTAGTATTGGAGGTTTTATCAGTAGTTTCATTGATGGTAGTGGAGGTACAGGTAATACTATTGTTGCTCCACCAGAAAATACGACATTTACTGTAAATGGTATACACTCGGGTAATATTAATCCTCTATCTGCTGGAGCTACTAGTTTCTTTAATATTGAAGTATTGAATGGAAATAGTGGAGATAATACTTACAATATGAACGGTGGTGATATGGAATTTATAAATGAAATATCTGGAAATAATATCTATAATATAAATGGAGGAACTTTAACTTCAATTACTGGTGGAAGTAATGATGATATTTTTTATTTAAATGGAGGAACAATATCTACTATAAATGGTGGAGTAGGAGGAGTAAATACTTTAGTGGGACCTAATGTAGTTAATACTTGGAATATAACAGGTATAAATTCAGGAGATGTAGGGGGGGTAAGCTTTTCACATATAACAGATCTTACAGGCAACTTGCAGCCGGATACATTTGTATTTTCTGATCAGAAAGGTGTTGCAGGGATTGTTAATGGAATAGGATTAGATAATACTTTGGATTATTCTAATTACACACCTCCTGTATATGTTGATTTAGTAGGAGGTACTGCTACAGGAACAGGAGGAATATTGAATATACAAAATGTAATATACCCACCAGAACCACCTGTGCCGCCAATACCTCCTAGCGAGTTGTTTAGAATATTATCAACTGATGCTTCTTTAACATATAAAATAGATTATAGTGAATATGAATCTTTTTATTTTTATTATCCTATTTATCTTAGATTTTTTGAATGTTATAAAGAGGGAAAAAATTGTTTTACTCCTTTAAGATATTCAAAATTGTTTAAAATATTTATTAAATAAAAGTTTTACAAGGTTGACGCGATAAAAAAAATTTAATATTACTAAATAAATATGAAAAGATATCTTTGGGTGTTTTTACTTATTAGCTTTTTTGGATATGGAGAGGATTTTACAGAAGAAAGAGAACTTGTTGAGAATAAAAAAAAAGAGATATTTATCAATTCTCTTATATTTATGGGAGATGAAAAGCAAAAGATAGATGTTACTGAAGAAGGTATTGTTATATTAGGATTAGAAGTTCCAAAAAAAACTCCTTTTAAAAAAGAGATGTCTAAATTTTTAAAAAAGCCTTTGACGACAGATATTTTAGAAGAGATAAAAAAAGCTGTTGTTGATTATTATGAAAAAAATAGTTCTTATATAGTATCTGTACATATTTTAGAAGGGCAAGATGTTACCTTAGGAAATATTAAAATTTTAGTTCTTTTAGGTAAATTAGGAAAAATAAAAGCAGAAGGAGCTAGATTTTTTTCTAATAAAAAAATAAAAAATAGCTTAAAAATAAAAACGGAAGAAATTATCAATAAAGATCAAATACAGGAAGAGGTTTTTTGGTTAAATACTAGTCCTTTTCATACTACTTCATTGATTTTTGAACCTGGAGAAGAGTTAGGAGAAACAAATATTATTTTGCAGACAGAAGATAGATTTCCTGTAAAAGTATATGGAGGATATGAAAATACTGGAACGAAAGATACCGGACTTTCTAGATATATTGCTGGAGTTACTATTGCTAGTTGTTTTGGTAATGATGAAGCTAATGCACAATTTATGTCTTCATCGGAATTAAATAAATGGTGGGGAGTATCAGGTAATTATATAGCTAATTTATGGAAAAGAAATATTTTAAGAGTTTTTGGATATTATGTTAAAACAAAGCCCGATTATGAACCTGATCAAAATTTGGATGGTAAAGCATGGAGTCTAATAGGTAGATATGTTATCCCATTACCTACTTTTGAAAATTATAAACATGAATTTGTTTTAGGATATGATTTTAAAAGAACAAATAATTTTATAATATATCAAGAGACTTTGATATATGATTCATTTATAGATGTATCTCAATTCCTTCTTAAATATGAGGGGACTTATTCTAAAGATAGATTTAATGCTTTATTAGGAATTAATGTTTTTATAAGTCCAGGGAAGATGACTAGATATAATAAAAGAAAATATTTTGAACAGGAAAGAGAAAGAGCTAAAAGTAATTATGTGTATGGCTTGTTAGATATAGACCTTAATATTCCTTTACCACAAAAATTTTCTTGGATATTGAAAACTTCCTTTCAAGCTTCTAGTAGCAAATTACTGCCAATAGAACAGTTTTCTTTAGGAGGATTTAGAACAGTTAGAGGATATAGAGAAAATGAAGTTATTGGAGATCAAGGTTTTTTATTGGTTAATGAAATTAGAACAGATGCTTTTGATTTGCAAAAAGATGGAAAACAAAAAATACAATTTTTAGGGTTTATAGATTTTGGAATGGTTACAGATGTAGATAAAAATATTTTAAGTAAAAATAATGCTAGACTGTTATCTGTAGGTCCTGGTCTTAGATTTTCTATTAAGGAGTATTTGAATGCAAGAGTTGATTATGGTATTCAGTTAAAAAGTATTCATGGAAGATTTTTTCCTGAAGGATGGCATTCAAGAATTCATGCAGGAATATTTTTAGATTTTTAATTTCTTTGACAAGATTTTTTTTAATTTTTATATATCATAATAAAAGATGAATCAAAAAAAGGATAAAATAAATTTATTTATTTTGATAACACTTTCTTCTGCTTTTGTTGTAAGCATTAGAAATGTTCCATCTATGGCAGAGACGGGACTTCACATGATATTTTTTGGATTGATAGCAGCAATCTGTTTTTTTATTCCAACAGCTTTAATTTCTGCAGAACTTGCTACCGGATGGCCAAAAGAAGGAGGTGTTTTTGTTTGGGTTACAAAAGCTTTTGGTTCTAAATTTGGATTTTTAGCTAGTTGGTTACAATGGACCAATATGTTATTGAGTGTTATATCTATGTTTTATTTTGTTGGAGGATCTTTTGCTTATGTAATTGCTCCTGATCTTGCTGCTAATAAAATATTTTTGATATCTGTTTTATTTGTTGCATTATGGACATGTACATTGGCTAGTTTAAAAGGTGTAAGAGTTAATAGCTTAGTTAGTACTTGTTGTTTTTTATTGGGAGTATTGCTTCCTGCTATTTTGATGATAGTATTAGGTGTTTTTTATTTTTTTTCGGATAATCCTTTAAGTATAGATCTATCATTTACTCCTAAGAATATTTTTCCAGATTTTAAAAAATTTGCTACTCTAGTTTTAATCTTAAGTTTTACAAGGACTTTTACAGGTATTGAAGCTTCTTCTAATCATGCTGGAAAAGTTATTAATCCTGCTAGAAATTATCCTGTTGCTATTTTTTTTGTGGTTATAATAGGTCTTGCCGTTAATTTATTAGGAGCTTTTTCTGTGGCTATCGTAGTGCCTCAAAGAGATATCAGTTTTGTTTCAGGTTTTATGCAAGCTTTTGAAATGTTTTTAAGAAAAATGAATGTTGGATGGATTGTTCCTTATATAGGAGTTTTAGTAGCAGGAGGAGCAATAGGTGGAGCTAATGCTTGGTTGATGGGCCCTGTGAAAGGACTTTTAGAAGCAGCAAAAAGAGGATTTTTCCCTCCCTTCCTTACCAAGGTTAATAAACATGGCATACCTAGAAATCTTTTGATAGTTCAAGGAATTGTGATATCTTTAATAGGATCTTTTTTAATGATTTCTGATAAGATAAATATTGCTTTTTGGATATCTATAGCTCTGTCTATGATGATATATGCGAGCATGTATTTTTTAATGATTATTTCTGGAATTTATTTAAGATATAAACATCCTGAAGTTAAAAGAGCCTATTATATTCCTGGAAAGAAGAATTCTGGAATGTGGATAATAGGATCTTTAGGAATTATCACTATTTTATTTTTATTTGTTGTTGCATTATTTCCACCTTTAGAACTCTCTCCAAAAAATCATATCTTTTATTTTATGACCATTTTTATGGGATTTTTAATAGTTTTTATCATACCTACTATTTTGACTATAGCTAAAAAAGAGCATTGGATACATGAAAGATATAAAGGAAAAAAGAATGAATAAAAATTTTGAAAAATATAAAAAAATGAGCCCTTTTGAAATAAAAAATGAGCTTATAGATATAGCTAATAAATCATGTGAGATTAAGATAAAAAAGGGAGAAAAAGTAAGAGTTCTTAATGCAGGGAGAGGAAATCCTAATTTTTTAAATACTTTAGTAAGAAAAAGTTTTTCTTATCTTATTTTATTTGCTTCTGAATTAGCTAATAGTTTTAAAGAAGAGGATTTAGGAAATAGGCCTGAAAAAAATAAAATATATGAAAAATTAAATGAGTTTTTAGAGAAAAAAAAAGATCATATAGAAGTTCAGTTTTTAAAAAAAGCTATAGATTATTCTATTGAAAAATTTAATTTTTCTCCTGATGATTTTGTATTTACAATGGTTGATGCTGCTTTAGGAGATTTTTATCCTTCTCCACCTAGAATATTTCCATTAATGGAAAAAATTTTAAAAAGATATCTATTTCAAATCTTAGGATTAAATAATGATTTTAGAGAAGAGATGTTTGATCTTTTTGCTACAGAGGGAGCAGCTGCAGCTATGGTATATCTTTTTAAATCTCTTAAAATAAATAAAATTTTTGAAAAAAAGGATAAGGTAGCAATAATTACTCCTATTTTTTCTCCTTATTTAGAAATGCCCACTCTCTCTGGTTTTGATTTGGTAGAGGTCTTATTGCAATCTAAAGAGGAATTGCATTGGCAAGTACCAATAAAAGAATTAGAAAAATTAAAAGATCCAAACATAAAAGCTGTTTATTTAGTTAATCCAGCTAACCCTACATCTGTTGTTATGAGCGATGATATTATGAAGACTGTAGTTGAATTTGTTAAGAATGAAAGAAAAGATCTTATTATTTTTACTGATACGGTATATGCTACTTTTGTTGAAAAGTTTCATTCTTTAGTGAAAGAACTGCCTGAAAATGTTGTTTGTATATATTCTTTTTCTAAATATTTTGGTGTTACTGGATGGAGGTTGGGTCTTATTATGTTACATAAAAATAATATAATAGATAAGTTGATAAAAAAGTTACCAGAAAAAGAAAAAAAAGAGTTAGATAAAAGATATGGTATGGTTGCAGCTAATCCAAGAGAAGTTATTTTTATTGAAAGGCTGGAACTAGATAGTAGAGATGAAGCTTTAGCTCATACCGGAGGACTTTCAGGTCCTCAACAATCTATTATGACTCTCTTTGCTCTTTATGAGCTTATGGATGAAAAAAAAGAGTATAAAAAAAAGATACATGAAAAATTAAAAAAAAGGATAAATGATTTTTATAATAATCTAAAAATACCTATACCAGAAGAAAAAGGTAACACCTATTATTATTCTTTGATAGATCTTAGAAAGATAGCAAAGATAAAATATTCAAAAGATTTTGCGGATTATTTAGAGAAAAATATTGATCCTTTAGAGTTTTTATTTAAGTTAGCGGAAGAAAAATTGACTATATTACTTCCTGGCAAAGGATTTGCTGGGCCTAAATGGTCTATGAGGATCTCTTTAGCTAACCTTCCTGATGAATGTTATAAGGAAATTGGTAAAAATGTAAGTAATCTTTTAGATATTTTTTATCAAAAATATAAAAAACAATGAAATTTTCTTTGCATTTAATATAAAAAAATATATAAACATCTTTTTACCTTATAAGGAGTTTTTTCATGGCCAATATTAAAGAAAGTGCTTTTGAAGAATTAAATTGGGCTGTTAAGCATAGGCGTTTTTTACATATGTATCCAGAATTGGGAATGCAAGAAAAAAATACTTCTTTATATTGTCAAGAGGTCATGAGATTTTTAGGATATAAAATAAAAAAATGTTGGGGCTATGGATTTATTGCAGATCTTATAATAGATAAAACTAAAAAAACTATAGCATGGCGAACTGATATGGATGCTTTACCAGTTAAAGAAGAGAATACCCATTCTTTTGTATCGAAAATTCCAGGTGTTGCGCATATGTGTGGGCATGATGCACATATGGCAGCAGCTCTTTTAATTGCTAAGTTGGTTGTTAAAAATAAGAAAAAATTATCATGTAATGTTAGATTTATTTTTCAACCAAATGAAGAAAATCCTCCAGGAGGAGCTTTAGGAATGATAAAGGAGGGGTGTTTAGAAGATGTTGATGAGATATATGGGTTTCATAAAGATATTAGTATTGAAACAGGAAAAATTAAGATAAAAGAGGGAGCAGTGACGGCAAATGTAGCTAATTTTGATCTTATTTTAAAGGGGAAGGGAACCCATGCAGCTACGCCTCATATTGGATTAGATCCTCTTTTAGCAGCTGTTAATTTAATAAATTTATGGCAATCAATCATAACTAGAAGAATCAATGCTACACATTTTACACTTTTAAGTGTAAGTAAGTTTATCTCAGGAAATATACATAATGTAATATCTGATAAAGCTGAGTTATCAGGTACTGTTAGATCATATAGTAAGGAAGATATGAATTTAATAGAAGAGTTTATGTGGAATAGTGTTAAAAGCTTAAAAATGCAAGGATATAAATGTGAATTTGATTTTGCTAGAGCTTATACCTCCGTAATAAATAAAGAATATGGAACTAAAAGAGTAATAGAAGTTGCTGAAAAAATTGTTGGCAAAAAAAATGTAGATACTAAATATGAAAATACTCTTTGCGGTGAAGATTTTTCTTATTACCTTCAAAAGGTAGAAGGCGCTTTTTTCTTTTTAGGTGCTAGGAACGAAGAAAAAAATATTTTTGAGATATCGCATTCTTCTAAATTTGATGTGGATGAAGATGCTATTGCTATAGGGGCAGCTATTGGATTGGAATTGATTCTTTCTTCTTAAAATATGACTGTTGGAAAAAATTTATTTTAAACTTTAAAAAGAATTTTTAGTATAAAGATCTATAGCAAACATCTCAAATAAAAAATTTGCAGCATCATAAGCTTCATCTTCTTCATATTCATCCTCATCTTCTTCTTCATCAAAATTTTTGATAAGGTCCATAAAAAACTTATCTAATTTTTCCTCTAAACATTCATTATATTTTTCATCTACATCAGTAAAAAAATCAAACCATTGATAATCCAAAGAAGTAATAAAGTGATAAGATTTTTTTCCATTAACATTTCCTTCTATAAAAATATAATATATGTCGAGCTCTTCTAAATTTTTTTTAAATACCGCTTTTTCAATTTGCAAACCTTTCTTTGCATTTTGTGCTATAGATTTTGCAATTTCTAATAATTTGCTTTTGTATCTATAGTGTTTAGTACAATCAATATCATTTTTCCCTTCAATAGCTAAAACAGAAAAAAAAGGAATATTTTTATAAGAAACAACTATTTCATCTTTTTTTTGATCATCATAAATTTGCCAGTCTGATAATGGTTTGGGAAGCGCTAAATAATAATCATGTTTAGTATTATGATATAAATCACATATTGGTTGTAAATACTCATGAAAAACATCTCTACAGCCACCTTGCACAAAAGAGGAAACAAAAAAAATACTTAGAAAAAATAACTTTTTCATTATTAATCAAAAGAATAATTTATATTTTTATTTTTTCAAATAAAAATTTTTGAAAAAATGGTTTTTATCGACATAAAATAAAAAGTATTCTACTCTTTTGTAAGAGGAAAAATATATGGAAGTTGAAAATAAAGATTTAGAATGGTTGGATTTTGATATTTTAGCTAATTATCCAGATGTTATTGGAAAAGTTTTTCTTAGACATGGGGGAACAAGCACTGGTGCTTTTAATTCTTTAAACTTATCAGATTCTGTAGGAGATCATCCTGATAATGTAAAAGTAAATCGTAGTTTTATTCAAAAAAATATGAGAGTAGATAATTTGGTGTTTGCTAAACAAGAACATGGAATTAAGATTATTGAGATAGATAGAAATAATTTTTTAAATTTTAAAGTAGCAGATGGTCTTTATACTAAAGAAAAAGATATTGGATTAGCTGTGACCCATGCGGATTGTCAAGCAGCTATTTTTTTTGATAAGGAAAATCAGATTATTGGAATTGCTCATGCAGGATGGAGAGGTATTATTGGCAATATTTATAGTAAGATGGTAGAGAATTTTTTAAGGGAAGGGTCACAAATAGATAATATTTTAGTATCTATCTCTCCTAGCATATGTTTCCAACATTCCGAATTTAAAAATTATAAAAAAGATTTTCCTAAAAAATATTGGGCTTTTCAGAAAGATCATTATCTATTTGATTTTTGGGATATTGCAGAATCTCAGCTTTTAGATTTAGGAATTAAAAGAGAAAATATTGAGATAAGTAAAATATGTACCTATTGTAATCCAAAAGATTATTATTCTTATAGAAGAGATAAGATAACAGGACGTCATGCAACAGTGGTAGCTATTAAAAGTAAATAGTAATAGTAAATATTTTTTTAAGATGATCTATTTTTTGAAAAATTGACATATTTATTCAGTATAGGATAAAATCTATTACCTTAAGAGGTTTTTTTGAATATAGATCAAAAATTTTTTAAAAAAAAACTTGAATATAGGTATGGATTTAGATCTGAGATAAGATCGGAGACCTTTGAAAAAGGATTATCTGAAGATATTATAAAAAAAATATCAAAAGAAAAAAAAGAACCCGATTTTATATTAGAATTTAGGTTGGATGCTTATAGAAAATTTAAAAAAATGCAAGAACCTTCTTGGGGAAATCTTTTTTTTAAGAAAATAGATTTACAAGAAATATCTTATTTTTCAAAACCTAAAATAAAAAAAAATGATCCTAAAGTAAAGAAAGAATTAAATAGATTAGGAGTAGATATAGAAAAAAATTTTGCAATAGATATCGTTTTTAATTCAATGTCTGTTGGAACTACTTTTCAAGAAGAATTAAAAAAATATGGAGTTATTTTGTGTTCTATTTCGGAAGCTATTCAAAAGTATCCTGATATAATAAAAAAATACTTAGCTACTGTTGTTAAAAGTGAAGATAATTTTTATTCTGCATTAAATTCAGCTGTTTTTTCAGATGGTTCTTTTGTATTTGTGCCGGAAGGAGTGCAATGTCCAGTTGAACTTTCAACTTATTTTAGAATTAATGAAAAAAATGTTGGACAATTTGAAAGAACTTTAATAATAGCAGAAAAAAATTCTTCTTTAAGTTATTTAGAAGGATGCACAGCCTCTTCTTTTAAAGAAAAGCAATTACATGCAGCCGTTGTAGAAATTATAGCTTTAGATAATGCTTATGTAAAATATTCTACTATTCAAAATTGGTATTCAGGGCCTCCTGGTGGTGTTTATAATTTTGTTACAAAGAGAGGAAGATGTTTAGGAGAAAATTCCAGAATATCATGGACACAGGTAGAAATGGGATCAAAAATAACTTGGAAATATCCCAGCTGTATTTTGGAAGGAAAAAATTCAAAAGGAGAATTTTATTCTGTCTCTATTACTGATAAGTTTATGCAGACAGATACTGGGACAAGGATGATCCATTTAGGAGAAAATAGCTCTTCTACTATTTTATCTAAAAGTATTGTATTGGGGAGATCAAGAAATACTTATAGAAGCATGGTAAAAATTTTTCCTGAAGCTAAAAATAGTAGAAATTTTTCTAGATGCGATTCTATTTTAATAGGAAAAGGAGGTCATTCTTATAGCTTTCCTACTATAGAAGGAGATAGTAATCTTTGTTCTGTGGAGCATGAAGCTTCTATTTATAAAATAGATGAAGATAAGATATTTTACCTTCAAACGAGGGGTATCGATAAAGATAAGGCAATAAATATGATTGTTAATGGATTTTGTTGTGAGGTAATAGAAAAAATTCCTTATGAATTTGCTTTAGAAGCTAAAGAGTTATTATTTTTAAAATTAGAAAATTTGATGGGTTAATTATGTTAGAAATTATTGGTTTGCAAGTAGAGATAGAAAAAAGAGATATTTTAAAAGATTTTAATCTTTCAATAAAAAAGGGAGAGATACATATTATTATGGGACCTAATGGTGTAGGTAAATCTACTTTAGCTCAAGTTTTAGCTGGATATCCAGTTTATAATATCAAAAAAGGTGAAATTATATATGATGGGATGGATCTATCTTTTTTATCTTTAGAGGAAAGAGTTCAAAAAAAGATTTTTGTTAGTTTTCAAAACCCTCCTGTTATTGAAAATATTTCTATGTTTGATTTTTTTTATTCTCTTTATCATCAAAATAAAAAAAATGAGGTAGATAAAAAAGAATTTGAAAAAATTTTAATAAAAAAAATGCAAATTTTAAAAATGAGAAAAGAGTTACTAGATAAAGCAATAAATTTAGGATTTTCAGGAGGAGAAAAGAAAAAAAATGAGATACTTCAAATGGAAATGTTATCTCCTAATTTTATAGTATTAGATGAAATAGATGCAGGATTAGATATCGATTCTTTAAAAATAGTATCAAAAAAAATTAATAATATGAAAGAAGAGGGTAAAACTTTTATTGTGATAACTCATTGCAGTAGAATTTTAGATTATATAGATGTGGATAAGGTTCATATAATTGTTGGAGGTAAAATAATAAAAAGTGGGGGAGCTGAGTTAGCATATGAAATGGAAAAGAGGGGATATGAATTATAAAGATTATCTTTTTAATAATTTGAATTCTTATTTAATTTTGTTTAATGGTTTTTTTTGTAAAAAATTATCTCATATTTCAAATCTTTTAGATATATCTGAAAATTTTGATAGTGTTTTTGTGAAAATAAAAAAAAATATAAAAAAACCTATTCAAATTTTAAATATTTTAGAAAAAGATGATGTAGTCTTTCCTAAAATAGTTGTTTTATTAGAAGAAAATTCTCAAGCAGAGATCCTTTTTAACATGATAAATTTAAAAAAAGAAAAAATATGGGTAAATCAAAATATTGAATTTTATTTGAAAAAAGGAGCTATTTTGAAAAAAAATTATTTTTTTTCAAAATGTTGTAACTTATCTATTTTTCATTTTTTTAATGCTTTCTTAGAAGAGGATTCTACTTTTGATATAAAAATATTTCCTTTTAATTTAGATCCTTATGGTTCCATCGATATGCAGTACCTCGATTTTAAAATATCTTTAAATAAAAAAAATTCTAAGTTTTTTTTAAATGGATTAAATCTTTTAAGAGAAAAAAATAGATCTTTTTTTGATTTAAAAGTAACACATGAGAATGAAAAAACAGTTTCTCAACAGAAATTTAAAGTAATTTTAAAAAAGAAATCTATCTCAAATTTTAAATCTGAAGTTTATATAACAAAAAAAGCTAAAAACTCTTTTTGTTCTTTATTAAATAAAAATTTTATTTTAGAAGAAAAAGCAAAAGTTTTAAGTAGTCCCTTTTTAGTTATTTCTTCTGATGAGGTAGAAGCTTATCATGGATCTAATTTGTTTAATTTAAAAGAAGAAGATCTTTTTTATTTAAAAACAAGAGGCATAGGATGTAAAGAAGCCAAATATTTATTTATTAAAAGCTTTTGCAAAGAAATCATAAAAATGGTAAACGTTAGTAGTTTAAAACAACAATTAAAACAATATGTTAAAAATATTTTTTTGAAAGATGGATGTAAAAAAAGATTTTCCAATTTTTAAATATCAAAAGTCTCTTGTTTATTTAGACTCTGCAGCTACTTCACATAAGCCTATATGTGTTATAAACACATTAAAAGATTTTTATTCTAAATATTATGCAACAGTACATAGAGGAGCATATAAATTATCAGATGAAGCTACAAAATATTATAATGAATCTAGAAAAAAAATAGCTCAATTTATAAATGCTAGTGATGAGGAGATCATATTTACTAGTGGTACTACTGATTCTATTAATTTAGTAGCAAGATCTCTTGCAAAAGATTATATAAGAAAAGATGATGAGATAATTGTAAGTGAGATGGAACATCATTCTAATTTAGTTCCTTGGCAGATGGTTGCGAAAGAAAAAAAAGCTAAATTAAAAATAATTCCTATGAATAAAAAAGGGGAATTAATTTTAGATCATTATAAAAAAATTCTTTCTGATAAAACTAAGATTGTAGCAGTAGCTCATATAGCTAATACAACAGGAACTATTAATGATATTAAAAATATTATCGATCTAGCTCATAAAAAAAATGCTTTAGTTTTAATAGATGGAGCACAATCAATAGCTCATCTAAAAGTAGATGTTAGAAAAATAGATGCAGATTTCTATGCTTTTTCTGGACATAAGATGTATGGTCCTACAGGAGTGGGAGTGCTTTATGGTAAGAAAAATGTATTAGAAAAAATGCCTCCAATAAAAGGAGGAGGTGATATGATAGATAGTGTAGAACTTTTTTTTTCTACTTATCAAAAACCTCCTGTGAGATTTGAAGCGGGGACTTCTATGATTGCTCAAGTTATTGGATTAAAAAAAGCAGTGGAATATATAGAAAAAATTGGATTGGAAAAAATTTTATTTTATGAAAATGAGCTTAGAATTTTTTTAGAAAAAAAATTAAAAGAGATAGAAGAGATAACTATTATTGGCAATGCAGATAATAAGTCTTCCCTAGTAAGTTTTTATTTAAAAGATATCCATCCATTAGATATAGCTCTTTTTTTAGATACAAAAAATATTGCTGTAAGATCAGGGCATATGTGTGCTCAACCTACAATGAGAAAATTTAATATTTCTTCAGCTTTAAGAGTATCTTTTGGTATATATAATACTAAAAAAGATATAGATATTTTTGTTGAAGAGTTGAAAAAGATAATAATGAAATTAAAATAGATATTTAAGGTGTTATTTGATTTATTGTTTGTGACATTATTTTGACCCATGAAAGAGATTCTTTTCCAAGCTGTTTTAATATAAAAAACCAGGCTGCGGCTAAAAGAGCTAATCCAACGAAAGATTTTAGAGAGATTCCTAAAAATACTATTTGTACTTGAGGAGCTAATCTATTTGCTATACCTAAAAACATTTCAGCCATTAATATGCCAATAATAGAAGGGGCTCCTAATTGTATAGCTAAGCTTAGAAGATGATGAAGAAGAGTTATTATAAGTTGCCAGAAAGGAAGTTTTAAAGAGAAAAAATTGAGATTTAATAATCCATCGATAGGAATTAACTCAAATGAATTAAAAAGAGCATTAAAAAAATAGAAGGGACCTCCTATATAAAAAAATACTACTATTAAAATATAGTTATAGAATATTCCAACAGGACCTGTTTGAGAACGAGTGGTGGGGTCAGTAACTTGTAAGGAAGCAGATCCTCTAATATGATCAATTAAACTACCAGAAGCTTGAGCTATATAAAAAGGGATGGCTACTAAAAACCCTAAAATAAAACCAAAGAGAAGTTCTTTTAAAGCATAACCAACAAAATTTAAATCTAAAAAAAGTTCTTTTTTTAAAGATAAAACTATTTTAGGAAGAATTATTACGCATAAAGATACTGCAAACATTATTTTTATGGGATTAGGAAGATTTCTGCTACCTAGGAAAGGAGCTAATATTAAAATAGGTAAGATTCGTGATAAAGTTAAAAAAAAAGCTGCTAAAATGCTTGTAGGATGAACAGATGCATAGTTTAAAAGAAGAGAAAAATAGTTGTCGGTGGAGGATAATAGATCTTGCATTATGATTTCCAGGTAGGGAAATTAGTAAAAATTGTGTTAGCAAAATGAAATATTTGAGCACTAAGCCATCCACCTAAAATAATGATTGTTAGAATGACTGCAAACAGTTTTACTGTAAAAGAGAGTGTTTGTTCTTGTATTTGAGTAGCTGCTTGGAATATTGCAACGAGGAGTCCTAATATCATGCTTATAATAATAGGAGGTCCTGAAAGTAGAAGTATTAAGATTAAAGCTTGATAGGTTAATTGATATATTTCACTTTGAAACATTTTTTACCTAAACGTTAAAATTAATCCTTGAACTAATATTGTCCAACCATCCAACATAACTAAAAGTAGTAGTTTTATTGGTAATGCTATGGTTAATGGTGATAACATCATCATACCCATTGCTAAAAGTATGTTAGAAGTTACTAAATCAATTACAAAAAAGGGAAGATAGATCAGCACGCCTATTTCAAAAGCTCCTTGTAATTGACTGGTTATAAAAGAGGGAATTAAAATTATAAAATCAGATATTTGTATGTTAGTATTATAGGGTTTAGGAAAAACGCGACGAGCTATCTGATAAAATCCTCTTATATGTTTTATTGTACAATTTTTTTGTAAAAATTCTCTAAGAGGTTCCTTTGCTTTATTTGCAATATTTATTAAATAAAGAGGGGTTTGCCCAGAAACTATTTCTGTAGGAGACTGCTTTTCTATTACCTCTTTAGAAGAGTTATACATTGCTAAACCAGTAGGGAACATAACATAAATTGATAAAAGTAGAGCAACTCCATTTATCACTTGATTAGGAGGGGTTTGTTGTACTCCTATAGCATTTCTTAAAAGGGATAATACTATAACTATTTTTACAAAAGATGTGAGTAGCATAACTATAAAAGGTAGTGTTGCAATACCTACCAGTACTGCTAATTTAGTAACTACATTTGGTTGATCTATTCCTGCTATTTCTGGAGCTTGAGCAAAAATTGTTTCTATATAAGAGAAAAAGAATAAAAAAAACACCTTTTTCATAAGTTACCGTTTTTTCATATATTCTTCAAAAGCTACTTCTAATGTTTGCCATATGTTTTCTAGTTGAGCATTTATGATACCAGCTTCTGTTTCTATAATGCATCCTCCTTTTTCTATATCATCTCTTTCTTGTATAGAAAATATTTCTACTTGTTGTAGTATTTTTTTTATTTTATTTTTATGTTTTTCTAAAATTTTTAAATCTTCTTTATTCACAAAAATTTTTATCTGTTTATGCTGCATTACTGGTTTTAGAGATTGTGTAACAATATTTAATATTCTTTCAGGGTATAGTTTTAATTCTTCTCCTAATATTTTTTTAGCTGCTTTTAATGCAATAGGAAGGATCTTTTTTTTCATCTCTTCAGAAAAATTTTTAATTTCATTGGATAATGTTAAAATATGAGTATTTAATTTTAAAAGCCCTTCATCAAATCCCTTTTTATATGCTGTCTCTTTTAATAGTTCACATTCTTTTGTAATCTCTTTTTTATATTTTAAAGCTTCTCTTTTTACCTCTAATAAAATTTCATTTGCCTTTTTTAAAGAGCTGAATTCTTTTTTGGGGATTATTTTTTCTCCAGGAGATAAAGCTATTTTTTTTTCTGATAATAATGAAAAAAATTTATTCATACTCTTCTTCTTTTGTTATAATAGGTAATATCTGAATAATATTTGAAGTAATACTTTTAGATATTTCAAAAAATTTATCTTTTTGGGATAGTTCATATAATATTTTTCCTCTTCCTATATCTAGCTTGCGGGAAATATGCCATATTAAATTATTATCTTGTGTTGATAAAGCTTTAGCAAATCTAATAATCCCTCTTTTATGAAGCATTAATTTAAAAGCTTCTTTTGAATTTATATATTTATTTATTTGTAATTTTGGAAAAGAAAAGGATTCTTTATATTTTATTTTAGAATGTAGAAAGATTTTTTCTTCTTTAGAAAGGTGTTTATCTATTTTTTTTAATATTTTAGTATCTATTATTTTTGGAATCTCTTTTGCTAAATCAAAAAGAGCTAAGAAATTTATTAATTTTATTAAATTGTTTTTAGAAAGATTTAATAAAAAATTTAATTTGCTTGGTACAAGATATTCTTTTGGTAGAATATAATCATCTAAAATTTCTTTAAAAAAAATTTTTTGTAAAAAAAAAGAGAAAAATATAGGTAATTTTTTTATTTTTTCCTTTATTTGTAAAAAATTTTTTAATTTTTCAGAGATATTTTTTTCTAATAAAGACAAAAACCATAGCTGTTGCTTTTTAGGAAATTTTTTTAAAAAGGGAAGATACCATGAATAGTGGATCTCTTTTATGATATTTTGAGGTTCAAATTTTTCAAAATCTATGGAGACTTTTAAATGGGGTGTTTTTTCTATTTTTTTTCTTATTTCATCGGATAGAAAAGAAAGCATGTTTTTTCTTTTTTTTTCAGCAAATTTTTTTAAAAATTCATTTAATATCACTATTGAAGCATTTTGCATATTTTATTTTTTTGATGTTGTAGAATAATATTTAAATAATAAATATGTTGTTATACTTCCGAGGACAATTATTAAAATTATTAAAGAAAAAAAGATCATTCTAAATTTGGGAGCTGAATTTTTTGTCATAATTATAGACCAAATGCTAACATATTCTTTTCCTCTAGCTTTTTTGGCTATTTCATCTTTTTCTTCTGTTAAAGAGATGGTAGAAATGGTTGATTTATCAGGAATCACGGATACATTATCAAAATCTAAGTTTTCAATACTTCCAGAAACAAGTCTTTTTATTTTTGTTTCTAAATGGTTATTAGGATCATCTAATACTCCTTGATGTTTTACATACACAGCAGCTTTTATTTTTTGAGGTTCTGCCCCTGGCAGAGGTTCACTAGTAGGAAAAGATATTTGTACATCTGCATCTAATATACCATCTATTTTTCTTATAATATTTTTTAATTCTTCTTCTATACCAGCTTGATATCTTATATTTTCCTCTTTGTCAGAAGACATAAGGCCCTCTTTTGCAAAAAGCTCTAAAAGAGTTGCTCCTTTTCTTCTTGGCAATCCTTGTTGGTTGAGTAATGACATAGCTCTTATAGCATCATCTGGATCTACCATTATATTCCAAAGGTTTGTTGGAGCTTGCCCACCTATCATTTCAGTAGTTGCAGCTTGTATTTTTTGAGCTTCAATACCATGAGAAGCTAAGAATACTATTATCTCATTAGCTTCTCTTTCTGAGATTAGATTTACGATGGATTGGTTTTCTGCACATCCTATAAGAAGTAAAAAAATTATAAATATACTTAACTTTTTAAACATCATTCTTTCTTTTTTTTAGTTTTTATTTTTTTTATATCATTTTTAGGTTTTCCAAAGAATTAAAAACTTTTGAAGATTTATATTTTTTAATTATAAATTTTTTAGATGTCTAATACTAAAAAATTGTTTTCTGAAGAAAATAGATTTTTATGATTTTGCTAAATTTTTATTTTTTCTTTAAAAAAGATTTTTTATCTTATTTATTTTTACAAATTAAAAATTTTTTTTTAATTAAAAAAAATTTCAAAAAATTTATTTTTTATTTAAAAAGTAGATAAAAATTTTATATATTAAAGTTTTATTTTTTTGAAGAGGTAAGACAACACTCTTTAAAGTGATTAGAAAAGTATTTTATATAAAATTCAGTAGAGAAAAAATTATTTTCTATAATCCCAAAAAGTTAAAAAAGTATGTTTTGAGTAAGAATCAGAACAAGCTGATATTATTGTATTGCCTTTTTTTAAAAGATTGTGAATCTTTACCGGATGTTTTTTTGTTATTATTCCATCTTTTTATAGTTGTATCTTTAGATCCAGTGATAAAACTATCACCTGCTAAAATCATTGCGTTAACATCATTTTGATGAGCAGGCTTGATCCGAGATATAAAATTAAAATAGGTGTTGTTAGTCATAGTTTTTTTAATTTTTTAGTTTAGAAGCAATAATTTTATGAATTCTTTTTCTCAGTAATAAGAAAAATGTATCATAAAAAAATCTCCTTAAATCTGGATTTTTATAATTTTAGTAAAATATTGTTTTATGAACAATAAAATATGGAAAAAGTTAGAGATTTTTAATAGAAAAAACGGATGGTTCAAAGCCTTGAATAATTTATGATTTCTTTAAAAATGAATTTTTATCTTTTTTGTTTTTAGTAATTAAAATATATTTTATAATATAGTCTTTTGAGATAAAAAATGTTTTATAATTTTTTGTTTTTATAAAAATATAGATATATTATTTTTTAGTTATGAAAATAAAAATAATATTTTTTTCTTTTTTTTTGTGTTTTTTTTCATGTCAAAACAATGGAGAAAAAATTTGTATAGGATATGATCCCTCTTGGTATCCTAAGGATTTTAAAGAATTACAAAGTAATGTAAATGGATATATCAAAGAGATTCTTTTAGAGATATCAGGGAAAAAAGATGTTAGATTTACTCTTGTTAAAGAAAATTTTGATTCTCTTTTTAAAGTATTAGAAGATGAAAAAGTAGAAGCTGTTTTATCTTTTAAAAACCCCTATCAATTTTTAAAGGATAAATATAGTTTTTCTCTTCCTATTTTAAATATTGGGCATGTTTTAGTAGTTAGAAAAGAGAGTAGTTATACCTCTTTAGATGATATGAAAAAAAAATTGGTAGGAATTATTAGAGGAGAAAGTAGTATTTTGTTTTTAGAAAAATATGAAGATATTTTTATTAAGATATATGATTCTATACCAGAGCTTTTAAATGATGTTTCAAATGGATTTTTAGATGGTGCTATGGTTTATGGATTGGAAGCGGGTAATTTTGTGAGAAATTTGTATGATGATCTTAAAATTACGGGATATTTAACAGATGAAGCTATAAGGTTGGTCTCTTTAAAAAAAAATGAAGCTATTATAAATAAGTTTAATAAAATAGTTGAAGAGTTGGAAAAGGAAGAAATTATTTTGCAGATAAAAAAGAAATGGAGTCTTTTTTAAGAGATATCAAAATATTCAGCTTTTACCATTTTTAAAATATTTTCATCTATAGGACATTTTTGTAATTTCCAAATATTTTTAGCATAATTTTCTACTGAATAATCAGAAGAGAAATATCCCATAGATGCTATGTTATGTATAGCATATTTTGCCCATAAGTTTTTATCTAAAAATAGTTCTTCTACTTTTTTTTGTGTTTGATAGTAAGATTCTAAATCAGATAGTACAAAATAATAATCTGCCATACGTTCTTTTGTAGTTAAAAGCCTTTCATATAAATTCGTTAGAGCTCTATGCTCTTCTTCTGTTTTTACTAAACTACCATCTTTTAAAGTATCTATAGCTTTTTTAATTTTTGGGTTTTTAGTGTATATCTCCCATGATTTATATGTTGGTCTTGCTTCTTTTATCTCTTCTGCTGTTTTTCCAAAAGAGAAAGGCCACCATTTTTCTGTTATTAAGTTTTTCATCTCTATGTTGGCTCCATCTATAGATCCTAATGTTAAAGCTCCATTTAAAGCTAGTTTCATATTACCTGTGCCCGATGCTTCTAATCCAGCGGTAGATATCTGTTCAGATAGATCAGCAGCAGGAATTATTATTTCTGCTTTTGATACATTGTAATTTTCTATTAAAGCTAATCTTAATTTTTGAGATACTTTTGCATCTAAATGTATTTTTCTTGCTATACAGAAAAAGAGAATAATTGTTTGTTTTGCAATTGTATAACCTGGTGCTGCTTTTCCTCCTACTATTACCATCCTTTTTATTTTTCTGCTGTTAATATCACGTTTTAATTCATCATATAATATAAGTAGATGTAAAGCATTTAAAAGTTGTCTTTTATATTCATGAAATCTTTTTATATGTACATCAAAGAGAGAATTTTCAGGTAAACAGGGAAAGCGGCCTACTATTTTTCCTTTGTAATTTCTTATCGGATTTTCTTTATAGAAAAATTCTATTAATCTTGTTTTATTATTTTTTTTGATTTTAATAAATTCTTCTTGGGATTCTTTGTCATCTGCAAAATCATGAAGCTTTTCTAGTTTCTTAAAATCTGTTATCCACTCTTTTCCTATCTTTGAAGTTATAAATTGTGATAGGCTAGGATTACAATTTAATAACCATCGTCGAGGAGTTACTCCATTATTTATATTTAGAAATTTTTCTGGATACATATCATAAAAATCTTTAAATAGTTTAGTTTTTAATATCTCTTCATGGATTTGAGAGACTCCATTAATTTTTTTAGATCCATATATTGCTAGATGGCTCATCTTTATTTGTCCATTTGCGAAAAAGGAGAGCCTTTGTATTTTTTCTTCATCATTTGGAAATTTTTGTCTTACCTCATTACAAAACATTTGATTTATCTTTTGAATAGTTTTATATTGACGAGGAAGTAGATATTCAACCCTTTTTTCATTCCATTCTTCTAATGCTTCTTTTAAAGTTGAATGGTTGGTATAATTACAACTGGTTTTTGTTATATCCCATGCTTTTTCCCATGGCATATCATAGTTTTTTACAAGTCTTCTCATTAGTTCTGCTATTAATAAAGCAGGATGTGTATCATTTATTTGAATTTCAACCTTTTCAGGAAATAGATAGACGTTATCATAATTTTTTTCAAAGCGTCTAAAAATATCTTGTAAAGAAGCGCATGCTAATAAAAATTCTTGTTTTAATCTGATCCTTTTACCTACTTCATTATTATCATTAGGATAGAGTACATCTGTTAAAGAGTTGTTCTCTCCAGCTTCTCCTAATTCTCCTGCGTTATATCTTTGAAGTTCAAAATTTTTAGGAGATTCTTTGGTAGACCATAATCTTAAAGTTAAAACAGAGAAATCAGATTGATGAGAATATCCTATTATTGGAATATCATGAGGAAGAGCTCTTACCTCTTCATAATCTTCTAAGTGAAATATCTCATCTCCATGGCTGTTAGTAGCGGGTATTAGGCTGCCTTTATAATATATAGAAACAGAATGGAAATCTTTTTTAAATTCCCAAGGGAAATAGTTTAATAACCAACAGTCAGGTCTTTCTATCTGTTTTCCCTCCCATAATTCTTGTGAAAAAATTCCATATTGATATCTTAATCCATATCCTATTGCAGGATATTTTTGGGTTGCTAAAGAATCTAGAAAACAGGAAGCTAGCCTTCCTAATCCTCCATTGCCAAGACCTGGTTCTGAATCGCATTCTAAAAGATCAGAAATTTTTCTATTAGATTTTTTTAAAAGTTCTTTTAGTAAATCATTAGCTTTTAAATTTGTTACATTATTATTTAGAAATTTTCCAGGAAGATATTCCATTGAGAGGTAATATAGGATTTTTGTATTTTGTTTTTCAAAAGATTTTTCAGTTGCTAACCAGTTAGTCATGATCTCTTCTCTTAAAGCAAAACAAAAAGCAGTATAAAATTCTTGGATAGAAGCTTCTTTTTCTACTTTTCCTAAATTTGTTATTAAGAAATGTTTTATTTTTTTAAATAAATTATCTACAGTTAAATTTAAGTTTTCTTTATCCATATCATTTTTATATATATGAGATTTTTTATTTTGGTTAAATATTAAAAATAGCTTTAAGTAAATAAAATATTACAATACTTAATATAGCAGATACAGGTATTGTGACAAACCAAGATAAAATAATGTCTCTTAAAGTTTTTAAATTAATAGCATTTATACCTCTAGCTATTCCTACTCCTAATATTGCTCCAACTAAAGCATGAGTTGTGGATATTGGAAGGCCTAATTTTGAAGCAAATAGAATAGTCATAGCTGCTCCAAATTCTGCAGAGAAACCTCTTGTGGGTGTTAATTCTGTTATTTTTTTTCCTATTGTTTCAATGATTCTCCATCCCCAAGATATTAAACCTATTATTATGCCAGCACCTCCTATAAGTAATAGGTAATATGGTACGGTTACTTTATTAGATATTTGATGGTTTTTTAAAATAGAAGTTGTAGCTGCTATTGGTCCTATTGCATTAGCTACATCATTTGCTCCATGAGCAAAAGTTATTAAACAAACACTTAATATTTGAAGATATCCAAAAATTTTTTCTACCTTTATATATTGGGTTGTAGTTTTAGAAAATTCAATTTCTTTTTTTATTTTTTTTTCTAAATCTCTTAATTCTTTTAAAAGATAAGAAGATTTTTCATATGTGTCACCAAAAGATGAAAGTTTTATCCTTTGAAGATGTTTTATTGCTTTTTCTAAGTATAAAGTTTGTTGCGGCTTTATTCTATATTTATTAGGAGGTGATATATCAGGAACTCTTTTAATTAAAATAGTTGCTATAAAATAAAAAAGTAAACCTAAAATGGAAGAGATGAGGAAAGAGGATATAAAAGAGAAATCGAAATAGGTTCCTTTGAAGGTAAATGAAAATAAAAAGAAGAATATTGAAAAAAAAGTTAAAAAGGGAATCAATTTTTTTGTTGCTTGTAGAGGATTTAAAGCATAAAGAATTCTTTTTTGTAAAAGACTAAATAAAAGATATGCTATAAAACCACTTGATAGAGGAGTTAATATCCAACTTGTTATTATATAAGATAGCTCCCTCCAGTTAACCGCATGTAATCCACCTACTATTGCTCCAAATCCTATTATCGATCCTATGATAGAATGAGTTGTAGATACTGGGAGATAAAAGTAAGAAGCTAAATTTAACCAGATAGCAGTAGCAAAAAGAGAACTTATCATACCTAATGCAAATATTGTAGGATTAAATGAAAAAAAGTCTGGATATATTATATCTTTTTGTATTGTTGAAGAGACGTGGCTTCCTAATAAAAATGCACCAGCAAATTCTAATATGGCAGCTATTATAATAGCTTTTTTTAAAGTCAGAGCTTTAGATCCAACAGAAGTGCCTAAAGCATTAGCTACATCGTTGGCGCCAATGTTCCACGCCATGTAAAGCCCTATTATTATGCTAATCGTTATTAAAATAATTTCTATGTTCATTAGATTATTTTAGCTCCAGAATCATTCTAATTCTATTACCTAATGTTTCTGCAAGATTGGAAAGAGATCCAATCTCTTTTATCATTGTTTGCCAAAGATTAAAAGTAGAATATTTCATTTTTTCTTCTAAACTATAAAGTTTTTTTATTATATTGTATTGAAGACGATCTATTTTATGTTCTTTTAAAGCAAGTAGCTCTATCATCTCTTTTACTTTTTCTGCTTCTATTCCTCCAAAAGAAGCTTCTAAAAGACTATCAAATTCTTTTATTACATTTTTTACCATAACAAAAGATTCGATGTTTTCTTTATAAAATATTTCAAAATCTTTTTTTAAATCTTCATAATTTTCCAAAATTTTAAAGGTAGCTAATACAGCAATATCTTCTGCTTTGTCAGCAAAAGAATCTTGCAGAGATAGAATGTCTAAAATATCTATTCTATTTATTGGTAAGAAAAGACTTCGTGGAAGATGGTTTCTGATATCATTTTTTGTAAGGTCAGCTTCATGTTCTAATTTAGATATTTTTTTTGCAATGACTTCTATTTTTTTCATGTCTTTTTCAGATATGGCTATAAAAAGAGAAGGTAGTTCTTTTATGCATGAAGAGACTTTTTTCATATGATTTTGAAGAGGAGTGAAGGGAGACTTTCCAAAAAGTTTAGCTATTGTAAGCATACCCTTTTTATATCAAAAAAATGATATTTTATTAAAATAAAATCAGTAATTACTTCTAAAAATTAATCAATATTAGGAAAAAATTCCATAGCCAATATCGGAGAAAATTCCAAAGTATAAAAGTTATTTGAAGTAATAAGTCTTAAGATAGAAAAAGCTTATTGCTAACAAAAAGAAAAAAGGGAGAAAGAACTCCCATAGGGCAATGTTGTCAAAATAAAAAATTCAATAGAAACAAAGATAGGTTTGGTTCTTTTACTGGATAGTCTGCTACTACTTGTAAAGAGCAAGATGTTGGGCTATATGTAGCAATTTTAATATTAGAATAATGGTGTACATCTAGGTCATAAGGATCCCTAGTTGCAATACAAGCTGTAGGTTTAAGGCTTGCTACTTTATTCAATAACTCTAATTGTTTTGGCATTTTCCAAGAATTATATGAGCAAAAAATTATGTAATCAGTATTTTTAATTACTTTTAATAATTGCTGTTGCTCAGATGAAGATGGTTCTAGACCTTCAAATACATACAGGGATGTTTGTTTCCCTAAATTTAAAAGATCAGTATTTTTGATTTTTTCTTCTAAAATTTTTGGTGCTATAATTGTAATATTCAACTTTGAAAAATCAGAATTGAAATTCCACTTTTTTATGTTTACAGAGCGATGGGCTATTTTATTTGCAAGTTTCAAATGATCTTCCGAACGAAGTATTTTTTTTAGATCCTGATCTTTAGTTGGGAGGTAGGTGAATAAACCATAATCTTTTTTTAATTTCAAAATTCGTGAGACAGAAGCATTGACTCTTTCCTCACTTATTTTTCCTTCTTTTACTGCATTTATCATGCTATGATAAATTCGAATTATTTCATTAATATGGATTTCACTATCAATTTGGTTTTGTAAATCTCGGTTTCCTATAAGCAAAATATCGTTGCCTGCTTTAAATGCTTTCATGACAACCTCCTCTATGCCTCAGTGTTCTTTGAGAACACCTTGCATTGTGAGTGAGTCTGTTAGCAGAACCCCATTAAAATTTAATTTTTCTCTCAGAATCTTTTCTAGTATGAAAGAGGACAAAGTTGCACAGTTTTTAGAGTCTAGTTGTGGAAATAAAATATGAGCAGTCATGATAGCAGGAGCCTCTTTTATCAACTGTATGAATGGATAAAGTTCAAGATCTTCAATCTCATTATAATTCTTATAGACTATCGGTAAGGCTTTATGAGAATCTACTGAAACATCACCATGTCCAGGAAAATGCTTTAAGCAAGAAATAACACCTCCATCCTTGAAGCCTTTAATGCTTTTCTTACCAAAGGCCGCAACATCATACTTATTATTACTAAATGCTCGAATTCCAATGATTGGATTTAAAGGATTGTTATTTACGTCAACCACAGGAGCCAAGTTGAAATTTACCCCGACAACTCTTAGTTCCTTTCCCATGTAATAACATGATTTATAGGCTAGTTCAGGTTGATTAGTTCTACTAAGAGCTGCATTACCTGGAAATTCAGTAAATCCTTCTAAAAGTCTTGTAACCAACCCGCCTTCTTGATCTGTGGAGATAAATAGTGGAATTCCAATATAACGTTTTGCTAACTCTTGTAAATCGTTACTCATTTTCAAAATTTTTGAAGGATCTTTAAGACCATTTGTCAAATTGTAGTAAATAATTCCACCAATTTTCGTTTCTTTTATTAACCTTTCCGCATGCTCATTTGCATAGTCACCATTAAAATAAGTTATGAATAGCTGACCAATTTTCTCTTCAAGAGTCATTTGATCAATTTCACCTCCTTCAACAAGACAAGTAATGTATATTAGCAACGATGTTATTATGGTAAGGCAAAATTTATACATCTATAATTCCTATTAAATAAAAGATGAATATAGTTGTTGAAAAAATAATTTTCAACTATTACTCCTAAAATAAATTTAGAGATTTTGAAGTAATTGAGATATAATCTTTTACTTAGTAAAGTATATCATAGAATAGATTTTGGAGAGCACGTCATTTTGATTTCCATAATAACTTTTTGCCAAATATTTTTTTTAAAATTTTTTTATTTTATAATTTTATAGTTTTTTTCTGAAGTTGATGAGATAAAATATTTCTATTTTATTTTTAAAAAATTTTTATTTTATAATATGAGGATGCAATTTTTAAAAGAAAAAGAGATAGAAAATTTTTTAAAAAAAAATAAAGGTCTTTCTAAAATTCTAAAAAAGCTCTCTTTAGAAGAAAAAAAAATTATTTTTTCTCTTATTAAAATAGGTCAGGGAGAAAGGATTTTTAAAAAGGTTAATATAAATGATTCTTTTGTTCTTATAAAAAAAATGTTAACAGATCTTTTAAAAGTAGATCTGTTTTATAAAGATATAGGAGGTATTGTAGGATATTATAAAAAAGCTTTAGATATTAAAAATATTAAAAAAAAAGAAGATATAAAAATCTTTAATCCTCCTTTGATAAATATTTTTGAAAATTCAAAGATAAAAAAATATATAGCGAAAGGGATAGAATCATTACCCTTTTTTTGTAAAATATATCCTATGGGAGGAGTTGGGGATAGGTTGAATCATATAGATGAAAAAACTAAAAAACCTCTTCCTGTAGCATCTTTTAATTTTTTAGGAAAGACATTGTTGCAACATTTAATGGAAGAGCTTAAAGCTAATGAAAATCTTTTTTTTAAAATTTATAATAAAAAAATAAATATTCCTGTTATTATTATGACTTCCGAAGATAAAAATAACCATAGTAATATTATTTCTATTTTAGAGGATAATAAATGGTTTCAAAAGGGAAAAGATAATTTTTTTATTTTTAAACAGTTTTTATCTCCCGTTATCGATGAAAATGGAAATTGGGTGTTGGAAGATAAGTTAAAACTGCTTTTAAAACCATCAGGTCATGGAGTTATTTGGAAGCTTATGAAGGATAATAAAGTATTTGATTGGTTATATAAAAAAAAGGTTCAAAAGGGAATAGTTCGTCAGATAAATAACCCTATAGCAGGATTTGATTATTCTCTTTTAGCTTTTATGGGATATGGAGTATTGGAAGATAAAAAATTTGGGGTAGCCTCTTGCAGTAGGAAGATGCAATCGCAAGAAGGGGTAAATGTTTTAAAAAAAGAGGGTAAGAAATATTTTTTATCGAATATTGAATATACTGATTTTGAAAGATGCAATATCCCTATAAAAGGAAAAAAATTTTTAAAATTTCCATCTAATACAAATATTCTATTTGTAGATTTAAAAGAGATCGAAAGAGTAGTTGATAAATCACCTTTTCCAGGGATGGTTTTAAATATGAAGAATAAAGCTTTCGAAGGTAATAAAAAGATAAAAGCTGGAAGGTTAGAACTTATGATGCAAAATATTTCTGAAGGAATCTATTCTGAAGATAAAAAAAAGTTAAATACATTTTTGACTTATAATAAAAGAGAAAAAACTATTTCTTGTATAAAGAGAAAATATGATGAAAAAAAATATTTAGAAACACCCTTATCCTGTTTTTATGATTTTCAAAAAAATTATTTTGACCTTTTAAAAAATTACTCTAAAATAAAAATTTCAAAAATAAAAAAATTTGAAGATTTTATAAAAAAAGATCTTTGTTTTTTTTGTTATCTATCTCCCTCTATTGGACCTTTATTTGAAGATATTGCAAAAAAGATAAGAAGGGGGGAGATAAGATATGGATCAGAGATGCAGATAGAGATAGCAGAAATCGAAATAAAAAATATATATTTGGATGGAAGTATGCTTATTTTAAAAGGGGATCAGCCTGGTGTTAAAAGAGCTCTTTTGAAAAATGTAAAAATAATAAATAAGGGTATAGATAAATCTAAAAAAAATAGTTATATTACAAATAAAATACATAGGAAAGAATCTTTTAAAATTGTTTTAAAGGGTAATTCTTGTTTTGAAGCTAAAGATGTAACATTTGTTAATGATTATAATATAATAGTGGAAGATGGAATATTTTTGAAAGCTTATGAAAAAGATAAAAAGGTTTTTTTTGAGAAAAAATTTTTGTTTTAGATAGAATTTGATTTAACAAATTTTTTTTAAAGAGTTTTATCTTTTGTTAAATTAAATTTTAACCATTTCTAAAATTTTAATTAAATAGAGATTAAAAAATCCTATATAAACTTTACATTCTAAGTATGATAGGATATTTTTCCTTTTACAGACCTACGTCCTGGAATTTTTTCAGAAGGCATATTAAATTGCTTTGCAACATGTTTCCTTATATCTTCATCTGTTTTTGCCAAATGTACCACATAATTAAAACATGCAAGTCCACAATGTGCTGTCATATTTTCATAATCTAAATTTTTCATGATTTTTTCCTTTATTTTATGACCAACCCAATTCAAAATAATATTTTTCCTCCATAAATACTCTATGAATATAATCTATTAAATTAGAAGGCATAGAATTAACATGAAAAAATTCTAATTTCTCAATTTTATGAGGTTCTTTATTTATAATCTCTCCTTTATATTTATCAGTTTCAAAAAATATATCAATATTTTCCCTTTCAGATTTTCTATGCATAATAGTTACAAATTTTAAATTTTTTGGATCTAAAATCAACCCAGCTTCTTCATGAGCTTCTCTAACTATTGCTTCCTTTGCAGATTCTCCTTTTTCTACATGCCCAGAAACAAGCCCCCAATATCCATCTTTATATCCCGTATTTCCTCTTAAAGATAAAAGCACTTTTTCTTTATCTCTTAAAATCAAATAAGAAGAAACACAGGTTTTAAAACGCTCTTTTGCCATATATGATTACTTTTGTTTATCATTTAATGTAATTTTTCTATTTCTTTTACTGCCTTTAAAAAATGCTTTTCCACAGGAGGAAAAGAATTTTCAATCATTTTACTTTTATATTTTAAAAATTCCTCTCGAGTTTTTTTTAAAGCTTTATCATGACTAACTTTTCCTAAATGTGATAAAATTTTCTTATCAGTCATTTTTAAAAAATCATCCAATTTTTCATATACATTGGTTTATGATCTAAAGCTTGAAGCTCTGCAAAATCTAAATATATTGAAACAAGGCGATTTGGAATATTTAATTCATCAGCACTTAAATAATTTTTTGCAATTTCCACAGATGTTTCTGCAGAAGGATCATAATCAATACTAGTAGCATAGATATCAAGCACTTTACGCCAAAATACTTTTTCAGATGAACGAATATCTCGTATACGAGAAAGAAGTTCTTCAAAATAGCTGTCTCCACCTAAACGTTTCAACTTTTGATCATCTAAAACAAAGCCTTTTATAAGAAACTCTTTTAATCTAGCAGTTGCCCATATACGAAATTGCGTACCTCTATGAGATTTTACTCGATATCCTACTGAAATAATAACATCTAAATTGTAATGTAATACCTCATAATTTTTGCTATCCGATGCAGTTGTCCGGAAATTCCGGACAACTGATTTTTCAAGAAGTTCTCTTTCTTTAAAAATATTTCTAATATGTTCAGAAATAGTTCTTTTATCTTTATCAAAGAACTCAGCCATTTGATCTTGAGAAAGCCAAACAGTTTTATCAATAAGATGAATTTCTATCTTAGTTTGACCATCTTCTGTCTGATATAAAATAAGAGAACTATCAGTAGAATTGTTTTTCATAACTATCTTTTGTTTTTAAAAAGTTTATAAAAAATTTTTAGTAAAGACAAGCATTTGATAAAAAAATGCCACAATTTTGCTACACTTAACTATATTAAATTTCATTAAACAAACACGCTTATCTAATAGGTTTAAAGTTCATGATATTTATCATCAAGGACTATGAGAGTTCTTATGCTCGC
Source organism: Chlamydiae bacterium SM23_39 (assembly GCA_001303765.1). Lineage (GTDB taxonomy): Bacteria > Chlamydiota > Chlamydiia > Chlamydiales > SM23-39 > SM23-39. Next base: position 13,513 of record LJUH01000001.1, on the reverse strand, counting down.
ATAGGGTTCGGAAAGCTTTAAATTTACTACAGGATTATGAATGGATTATTCGTGAAAAGATTTTCTCAGATATAGGTAGATCTCATGAATATTGGATTCTAAATCCAAGAGTTTTTGAAAAAAACAACTTATAAATTCTGCCCTCATTATCCACTTTAATTATTTTTTGTGAATAATGGGGGTATTATAATAAAAAAAACTTCAAAAAGATATTTGTGAATCACAAAGATTTAGTAGTATGAAATTGAATTTTTGATTAAATACCTTGAAAATTTTATTTAATAAAAATAAGATTCTATAAATTTAAGTTGAAAGTCTTATGGTAAAACTTTTAAAAAAATCAAAGCTTTTTGTCTTTTTCTTAATTTTTACTAATGTATCTTTTCTTATAGCATCAACACCAATTTATCCATCAGCTACTCAATCTCAATCTTATTTTGCTAATAAAGGGAATATTATGAAGCAACTCTATAATGAAGACGGTCTTCTTGTATATGATTTGGTTATTAAGCTTCTTGAAGAATTAGAAAATGGTCTATTAGAAGATGTTTGTACAGAACAAGATTTGTATGAAATAAGTTATTTTTTAGCTCTTTTAGCAAGAAGTGGAACACTTTCAAATGCAACAGAAGAAGAAAAAGCTGAATTAGAAAGAGATATTCAAGAACTTTTAAGTCCATATGAAGATGATGCTACGTTTGAAAATTCATCTTATAGAACTGGTGATTATCAAATTATACCAGCTGTTTACTATAGACAATATGATATTATTCTTTGTAAGAATTGGTTTAAAAAGAAGTTCAAAAAAGTAAGAAAATATATAAAAAAGCACAAGAAAGCTTTTATAATAGGATCAGCTTTAGTTGTGGGTACTATTGCAGTAGTAGCTACAATTGCTATAGCAAAATCTACTAAAGCAGCTGAAGCCACTACTCCTGAGTCTTGCACTTCAAAATCAAAGAAAGAAGAAAACCTATCCTCTAATCCTATACCATCTCCAGAAAATTCTAGTAGTAATTCCCAAGATCTTACTTTATATCAATCTTTTAATGATCAAATTTCTGAATATAAAGATACTATTGTTGAAAATAACCTTCATATTTCAGATCCAAAGGATCAAAATTATATTAAAACAAATAATGAAAGAATTATTGGTTCTACTTTAGCACATAATGCTATTGAAAATATTCCAAAATATATTTTATTAGAAACATATGAACAAATAATAAATCAAGGACATGGACAAGTAGATAATGTTTTTGCAACCAATCAAGCTTCATTATATATGGATAAAAATGACAACTCTAATCAGAATTTTCAAGAAAACTTTTTTCGCATTCAAGGTGAACAAGCTTTAAATAATAAACATTATGACAAAGCAATAGATAATTTTGGAAAAGCAATTGCAAACAATCCAAACAATCACAATATTTATTTAGATAGAGCTTATGCTTTTTTGCAAGATGGACAGTTTGAACATTCTTTAAATGACTACCAAGTTTATATAAGGGAAGATCAAATTAATACAGAAAAATCTATAACTTTTGTAGACTGTTTTGATTTTAGTGTAGGAACAACAACTGGTATAGCTAAAGGTGCTGTTGAATCCGGAAAACAGTTAATTTCATTTGCTGCTAATGCAATAACTCATCCTGTTGATACAGGACGTGGAATATATGTTTCCTTTTCTAATATTGCAAAACTTGCTTACTCTCAAGAATGGAAGGAGTTAAGCAAAATATTAGCTCCAGAAGTTTGTGAGTTAATCAATATATGGGAATCTTTATACCCTAAAGAAAAGGGTGAGAGATCAGGATATATAGTCGGTAAATATGGAGCTGATATTCTTATACCAGGAGCTACAGCTAAGGCAATTTCTAAAGGCATAAAAGGTGCTAAAGAACTTGCAATACTTGCTAAGAACTTACAAAGAACTGAAAGAGTCGTAATTCTAGAAGCTCTAGCTGGAATAGGAGGATCAGGTAATTTTGCAGAAACTGTATGTGCATGGAAAACAGCAGAAAAAATTATGCCTCATTCATCTGGAATATTAAAAAATATTAAAGTTTTTTCTTCAATTACAACAAAAAGTGACCTTGTAAATATAATAAAACCCAATGGAAAATGGATTGGAAAAGCTGGGACTAAACCATATATTCGCCTTTTTGAAGGAAGTCAAAAAGAGAGTATAAAAATATTTAATAAATTAACTAAAAATGCAAAATTGATAAATGATAATTCATATTCAGGAAAAATGTATCTTTTACAAGATGGAACGGTAATAGGATTTAGACCTCTATCAAAATCAGGGGCACCAACTATAGATATTAAATTACCCGATATCAAAGATAATATTAAACTTAAATTTTTGGAGAAAAATTGATGGATATTAAATTTGAAAAAACAAAAACAGCTATTTTAGCATATTGTATTGAAGATTGGACCTCATTATATTTTGTTCCAAGCTTTGTTGAACAATATTATCGTTATGAAGATCAAGAATTAATAAAAAAAACATCATTAGAAATTATTAAAAACTTATTAGAAGAAAAATTAGTAATAGCAGGAGATTTAACTAAAGATAATAAGTTTATTCCTTGGAAAATACCCATTAATGAGATTTTAAAAAAAATAAAATATGATTGGGATAATTTAGGAAGAGAATTGTATATGTATGAATTGGTTTGGTTTGATATAACAGAAAAAGGCAAAAAAGAATTTGAATACCTAAATAAATTGCCGGAACTAAAAGAAATAGATCCTTTTTATTTTGATGATAAATAAAATTTCTTTAATCGTGCAGAGGCCTTTTTAATTATAGTCCAAGATTATTAAGCATATGAAAAAGATTAATTATAGTAGTATTTCCTTGAAATGATAAAGTTCCATACAAACTTTCTCTATTAAGATCTGTTCTTTCGCTAAAAAAGAAATGCCTCCATGAGCTTCTGCTAATAATTTTTCTCTTGTAAAATTTTTTTAAAATATTTGAAAAAAAATTTCAATTAAAGATTTTGAATGTTCCAAGCACTTTTTTCTATTTTTCTGCTTATTTGTTTTAGGTACACGTAAAATAGTATTGTAACTATTTTTATGGAATAAAAAATAAAAATTTATCGATTTCCTTTTTAGTCATATTTCTATATTCTCCTTCTTTTAAATTTTTTAATTTTAAAAAACCAATCCTTATTCTTATTAAATCTTTTACCTTTAAATTAGCATTTTTTAAAAATAATCTAATCTCATGTTTTTTCCCCTCTTTTACAATTATCGATACACTGTTAAAAGAGATCTTTTTTAAAGATACTGGTTTTATAATCCTGTTTTTAATAATTATTCCTTTGGATATAATTTTTGTATGTTTAGAAGTTATCTTTTGTTCTGTATAAACTAAATATTCCTTTTCTATATTTGATGAGGGATGCATTATTTTATGAGCAAGATACCCATCATTTGTAATTATTAATAAACCCTTGCTGTTTTTATCTAGTCTTCCAACAGTAAATATTCTAGGTTTTTTGGGGAAGAGGTCTATTACTTTTTTCTTTTTAGTATAAGGACAGTTGGTTGATAAATATCCTGCTGGCTTATTAAGTATGTAATAAACTTTTTTTTCCTTTTTAGAAATTTTTATATTATCTAACTCTATTAAATCTTTTTTTTCATCTACCATAAATTGAGGAAGAGTTATTAATTGATTATTTACTTTTACTCTGTTGTTTTTAATTATCTCTTCACATTTTCTTCTGGAAGCTATGCCTCTAGATACTAAAATTTTACTTAACCTTTGCATAATATTTTTAAGTAATTATTATAGTAAAAAAGGATACTTTTTATGAAGTTGATTTTAATGCGTCATGGGGAGTCTATATGGAATAAACTTAATCTTTTTACTGGATGGGTAGATGTCCCTCTTTCAGAAAAAGGGATGCAGGAAGCTATAGAAGGGGGTAAGAAGATTAAAGATATTCATATAGATGTTATCTTTACTTCTACTCTTGTAAGAGCTCATCTTACCCTGTTTTTAGCTATGCTTTATCATAAGGAGGGTAAGATACCTCTATTTTTACATTTAGAAAAAGGAAAAACAGGAGAATGGAGTAAGATATATTCTAAATATAGTAAAAAAAATTGTATTCCTATTTATAAATCTTGGCATTTAAATGAAAGGATGTATGGCAAATTACAGGGATTAAATAAGGATGAGATGAGGAAAAAATATGGGAAAGAACAGGTGAAGCTTTGGAGAAGAAGTTATAAGACAGCACCTCCAGGAGGAGAGAGTCTTGAGATGACAGCGAAGAGAACGCTTCCTTATTTTAAAAAAGAGATAGTTCCCTTTTTAAAAAATAAAAAAAATGTTTTTGTATCTGCTCATGGTAATTCTTTAAGAGCTATTGTGATGTATTTGGATGAATTATCGGAAGAAGAGGTGGTTAATTTAGAGATACCTACTGGAGAGCCTCTTATTTATTTATATGAAAAAAATAGATGGGAAAAAATTTAATAAATAATTTCTCCTGAATAAAAGGTTTTTAATTTATTGGATTTTAATTTTAAGGTTAAAGAACCATCTTCATTTATTTTATAAATTTTACCTGAAAAAAATTTTTTTCCAAAAGAAAAATAGATATTTTTATTTTTGTGAGATAAAAATTTTTCAAAATTTTTATGGAAGGGTAAAAATCCTTTTTTTAAAAAAATTTTTAAATTTTTTAAAAATTGATTTTGTAGTTCTATAAGTGTTTTTTTAATATTCCAATTTTTTTTTGTTTCATTTTTTAAAGAAGAGATGGGTTGGTCTGTTAGAGAAAAATATTTTTTATCCATATTAAGATTTATTCCAATACCTAAAAAAATAGCATAGCTATCATCAGTGTTTTTTATATTACATAATATCCCTGCTATTTTTTTGTTGTTTAATAAGAGATCATTAGGCCATTTTATTTTTATATCTAATCCTTTTTTTTTAAGAATAGTTGCTAAGCTTATAGCTAAAATAATTCCTATTGAATAAATATGTTGAATATTTATAGGTAGTTGGAAATAAAATGTGGAATAAAGATTGCCAGTAGGAGATATCCATTTTTTATTAAATCTGCCTATACCCTCAGTTTGTTCTTTAGCTGTTATACAGGTGATAAGACTTTTATCAAAAGTATCTTCTTTTTTTTCTGCCCATTTTTGGGTAGAAGTTATTTTATTTAAAAAAATATTAACTATTTTTAGATTTAACATAGTTAAAGTTTATATTGAAAAATTTTTAAAATCTATGTTTGTTTAAATAAGTTTTAGAAAAATTGAGAAAAAAATCTTGAGGAAGAAATCGGGTAATGAGAAAGTTAAAAAGGATGCGGAATAATGTAATGAATTATGTGGAATCATAAATATCTTTTAAGAATAGATTATAAATTAGTATTTGTATTAACTCTTTTGATGGTTATTAGTTTTTTAGTTATATCATCTATGACAGGAACAAAAGAAGATATTTTTTTTACCTTTTTTGTTAAAAGACAGATGACAGCTTTTTTTTTAGGATGGATAGCTTTTTTTTTCTTTGCTGGATGGGATTATAGAAAATTAAAGGAGTTTTCTTTTTTACTGTATTTAGTGATGGTATTTTTTCTTTTAGGAATATATTTTATAGAACCTATTCATAAAGTGCATAGATGGTATAGACTTCCCTTTTTAAATGTAAGCTTTCAACCATCTGAATATACAAAATTGATTATTATTGTTTGTTTAGGATGGTTTTTAGAAAAAAATAGAGAAAATATTTTATCTTTTAAGTCTTCTTCTAAAATTTTAATAATAAGCGGTATTCCCTTTTTTTTAATATTAAATCAACCAGATCTTGGAACAGCTTTGATTTTATATCCTATTACATTAGTTATGTGTTATTTTGGTGATATTAATAAAAAATTGTTAAGGGTGTTTTTAGTTTTTGGTTTGATTTTTTTTAGTGTTATTTTTTTAATGTTTATCGGTATTTTTTCTCATAATAAAATGAGACCTTTTTTTTCTCCTTTTTTTAAAGAATATCAATATGAGAGATTAAATCCTAATACCTATCATCATAAATCTGTGCAGATATCTATTGCTATAGGAGGTTTGGTTGGAACTGGATGGAAGAAAGGAGAATTTGCTTCAAAAAGATGGCTTCCTGCATCATATACAGATTCTATTTTTGCAGCTTATGCAGAGGAATTTGGATTTTTGGGAATAGTTTTTTTGCTTTTTTTATTTTATTTTATAATCCATTCTAGTCTTAAAGTGGTAAGAGTGACAAAGGATTATTTTGGAAAACTTTTAGCATCAGGTATTGCAGTTTATTTTATAATGCATATTATTATAAATATAGCAATGATGTGTGGGTTTTTACCGATATCGGGTGTTCCTCTTATTTTTATAACTTATGGAGGAAGTTCTGTAGTGACAGCAATGGTTGCTATGGGTATTTTACAAAATATATATGCTAGAAGGTTTATGTTTTGATGAAACATTTATTTATTTTTAATCCTAACATTTGGATGGGAGAGGGAAATGTAACTTTGAATATGGTAGAAGAAAACCTTGTTTTTTTTACTAAATGGATGGTAAAAAAAAATGATTCTGCAGGAAATATTCAAGCTACACAGGAAATTCAAATAGATGGGATCTCTGAGAATATGAAAAATGAACTTAGTTTTTATGATTTTACTATGAAAAGTTTTAATGTTGAGATGGAAAATCTTTCTATTGGAAAAGTGATAGGATATGGAATTTATGATGATAAGTTGATAGCATGGGAGTTTAGAGATAATGGGTTGAATTTTGAGGGTTATGAAACATATTATTTACAAAAAGATGGAAGCTATTTAATGCATGCGGAATATGTAACAACTGACCAATTTCGTACTCAGATAGATGGAAAGATATGGATTACTCCTAAGAAAAAATCTTAAAAGGGTGTAAAAAATGAAAAAGTATTTTATTTTTTTAATGTTTATTTCATGTGCGGTTGGTCATAAAACAATGACTCAAGATATTTTTGGGGATATTTCTGTTGGTACCACTGAAAAAGTTTTAATAAAAAAAGCAGGAAAACCAAATTTTATTAAAAAGTTGGAAAGTAATCAAATGGAATATGAATATTTAGAAACCATTTATTCTGCTGGAAGAATTATAGAAATAAGAAGATACCTTTTTATATTAGAAAATAATAAAATTATTTCAAAAAAAATGGTTTTCGAAAAACCACCTTTTCCTGTTTTCGATAGAAATGCTTATGATATGCAAACTTCTGAAAAAGCCTAAGAAGCTGCTTTTATTTTAATATCTATTCCAGCTGCAATTGGTAGATCTTTTAATTTATCTATTGTATCAGCTGTGGGGTTTAAAAGATCTATTAAACGAATATGTGTTCTAATTTCAAATTGTTCTCTAGATTTTTTATCTACGTGAGGAGATCTTAAAACAGTATATATCTCTCTTTTTGTAGGTAAAGGGATTGGTCCTATTACTCTAGCTCCTGTTCTTTTAGCTGTCTCAACAATATCTAAAGTAGCTCTATCCAAAAGCCTTGCATCATAAGCTTTTAATCTTATCCTAATTTTACCTCTTTCTTTTTTAGCCATACTATCCTTTATTTTTTGATTATTTCTTCTTGTATTTTTAAAGGAACTCTTTCAAAATGTGAAGGTTCCATAGAAAATATTGCTCTTCCTGAAGATAGAGACCTTAGTTGAGTTGAGTATCCGAACATTTCGCTAATAGGCACCTCTGTCTCTATTGTTGATATATTATTTTTTAAGCTTTGTCCTATTATTTTACCTCTTCTTCTATTGACATCACCAATAATATCTCCTAAATATTCTTCAGGTGTTGTAATTACAACAATCATTATAGGTTCTAAAAGTATTGGAGAACATTTTTTAGCAGCTTCTTTTATAGCCATAGAACCACATATTTTAAAAGCCATTTCACTAGAATCTACATCATGATAAGATCCAAATACTATTTTTACTTTTGTATCTATAATATTATATCCTGCTAAAATGCCAGTAGCTAATCCCTCTTCTATTCCTTTTATAGTGGCGGGGATATATTCTTTAGGAATAACACCTCCTACTATTTTATTTATAATTTCATTGCCTTTTCCTCTTTCATTTGGTTCTATTTCTAAAACTACATGAGCATATTGACCTCTTCCTCCTGTTTGTTTTATAAATTTAGTTTCAGATTTTGTTGTTGTTGTTATTGTTTCTTTATATGAAACTTGTGGTTTTCCTACATTAGCATCAACTTTAAATTCTCTTAACATTCTATCTTTTAAAATTTCTAAATGCAACTCTCCCATCCCTGAAATTATTGTTTGTCCAGTCTCTATATTTGTTTGTATTCTAAAAGTGGGATCTTCTTCGGAAAGAGCACTTAAGGCTTGTGACAATTTTTCTCTGCCAGCTTTAGATTTTGGTTCTATAGCCATAGAGATCACAGGTTCAGGAAATCTCATCTTTTCTAAGAAGATAGGGGTATTTTCTGAACAAAGAGAATCTCCTGTAGCAGAATATTTAAGTCCTATACATGCTGCTATATCTCCAGTAAAAAAAGCATCTCTATCATATCTTTGGTTTGCATGCATCTCTAAAAGTCTAGAAATCCTCTCTTTTTTATCTTTAGATATGTTTATTATAGTTTTTCCTTTTTCTAACGTTCCTGAATAGATTCTTAAAAATGTTAAACGCCCAACATATGGGTCTGTCATTATTTTGAATGCTAAAGCAGAAAGAGGGCTGTCATCTTTTGGTTCTAATACTATCTCTTGATTTTTATCATCTATACCTTTAATAATCCCTCTATCTAAAGGAGAAGGCATCCATTTTATAATAGCATTTAAAAGTTGCTGTATGCCCTTATTTTTAAAAGCACTTCCACAAAGAACAGGATTTAGTTTATTATCACAAACAGCTTTTCTTATTATAGGATCTATCTCTTCAGGTGTTATTGAATCTGGATCTTCTAAAACTTTATTTAAAAAATTTTCATTTTTTTCATCTATTGTGGCTAACTCTTCTAATAGTAATATTCTCATTTTTTTACATTTTTCTATTAAATCTGGAGGGATCTCTTCTGTTGTATATTCTACACCTAATGTTTCCTCTTTGAATATATGAGCTTTCATAGAGATAAGATCTACTACTCCTTTAAAATTTGCTTCGGAACCTATTGGACATTGCACAGCTATGGCATTAGCTTTTAATTTTTCTTTCATAGATTGTAAAGCTTGGGAAAAATCAGATCCTATTCTATCTAGTTTGTTTATAAAAGCTATTTTTGGAACTTTATAACTATCTGCTTGCCTCCATACTGTCTCAGATTGTGGTTGTACTCCAGCTACTCCACAAAAAATTGCAACTGCACCATCCAATACCCTTAAAGATCTCTCAACTTCTATTGTAAAATCTACGTGTCCTGGAGTATCTATTATATTTATCTTATGGTTTTTCCAATATATAGTTGTTGCTGCAGAGGTTATCGTTATTCCTCTTTCTTGCTCTTGTTCCATAAAATCCATTATGGCAGCACCCTCATGAACTTCTCCTATTTTATAAGATTTTCCAGAGTAATATAATATTCTTTCAGTTGCTGTTGTCTTTCCAGCATCAATATGAGCCATTATCCCAATATTTCTAACATTTTCTATTTTATCTGTTTCTGCTCTTTTTGCCATGTTTTACCTTATCATTTGTAATGTGCAAAAGCTTTATTTGCTTCTGCCATTTTGTGTAATTCTTCTTTTTTCTTTATAGTAGCTCCTTGATTATTATAACAATCAGTAAGTTCTAAAATTAACCCATCAAGCATAGATTTGCCCTTTTTTGATTTAGCATTTTGAATGATCCATCGAGTTGCTAAATAGAGTTTTTTATTAGGAGGGACTTCCATAGGAACTTGGTAGGTAGCTCCTCCAATTCTACGAGATTTAACTTGTAATGAGGGTTTTGCATTTTCCAAAGCTTGTTCAAAAGCTTTCATTGGATTATCTATTTTTACCTTTTTAGCAAATAATTCTAAAGCTTGATAAACTATTTTTTGAGCTAAAGATTTTTTTCCTTTTTTCATAAGACAATTTATAAATTTAGCTATATTAGCATTATTATAAATTGGATCAGGCGGTATTTTTCTTTTTTCTGCTTTTCTTCTTCTAGACATTTTTAATTCCTTTATTTAGGTTTTTTTGCTCCATATTTAGATCTACTTTGAAGTCTATTTTGCACAGCAGCGCAATCTAATGCACCTCTTATTATATGATATCTCACACCAGGAAGATCTTTAACCCTTCCTCCTCTTACTAGAACTATGCTATGTTCTTGTAAATTATGTCCAATACCTGGAATGTAAGCTATTATTTCTTCCCCATTAGATAAGCGTATCCATGCGACTTTTCTAAGAGCAGAATTAGGTTTTTTAGGGGTTTTTGTTTTTACTTGAATACAAACTCCTCTTCTTTGAGGGCACTTTTTTAAAGCTGGGGATTTTTTTCTTTTTATAGGTGTTTTTCTCTTTTTTTTTATTAACTGGTTAATAGTCGGCATAATTTTCTCCTAAATTATAAAAAATATAAATGGAATAGATTTTTTTTGCAAAAACTATTTATAAAATGGCAAAAATAAAATTATTAAATAAAGTTTTACAAATTAACCAATTAAATCAAATTAAAATGATTTTTTAATAATTAAATCAAATAAAACTTGTTTAGATAATTAAAATAATACTATAATTCACTTAGGGGGCATAAAATATGGACGAAGCTTACGACGCTAAGTTTGGTAGTGTTAAAAGTAGTCCTAGGTTTTTTTATACCCCCTTGTTTTTTTTATTAATTTTTTTATTAAAAATATCATTTTTATTTGGGGAAGAGAACTATAATATTAAAGATATAAAAAAAGTTATGGAAGAACTTTTTGAATATCATATAGAAAATAAAATTTTGGCTCCTAAAATTTTAAAGAGAATATTTAAAATATATGTTGAAGAGTTTGATTTTGAAAAAAGATATTTTTTAAAAAAAGAGTTGATATCTTTTTTGGATTTAGATGAAAAAAAAATAAAAAAAATTATCAGTAATATTCAAAAAGAAGATTTTTCAGATTTTTTTGTTTTAAATAATTCTATATTTAAAGCTATCAAAAGAGCTCAAAAAAATCGTCTTTTAATAAAAAAGAATTTGAGAGATCTTTTAGAAGATAATAACCTAAAAAAAAAAAATTCTAAAACCAATTCTTTTTTTGTTAATAATAAAAAAGAACTTTTTCAGAGACAGATAGAAGAATTTAAAAATTTTTATTTAGAGCATCAAAAAATAGTTAATATAGATTCCGAAAAAAAAATGGAAAAGCTTTTTGATCTTTATAATAGAAAAAAAAATAGGATAGAAAATAGATATTTATCCATGAAGGAAAAAGGAGAGCATTTTTTTGTACTGCAGTTTTTAAAAGCTTTTGCTAAAAGTTTAGATATTCATACTTCTTTTTTTACTAACGAGGAAGCCAGAGAGATAAGAGCTAATTTAGAAAAAGAATTTGAAGGGATAGGAGTTGTTCTTACTGAAACAATAGAAGGAGTTATGATTTTTGATTTAATAAAAAAAAGTCCTGCTGAAGATTCAAAACAAATAAAAAAGGGAGATATTATAGTTTTTATAAATGATAAAAACATTGAAGAGACTCCATTTGAAGAGGTTTTAAAAATTATGAGAGAGAGAAAGAATGGACAGATCTCTCTTGGATTAAAAAGAAATGAAAAGATATTTTATATTACTCTGCAGTCAAGAGCTATAGAGATGTCATGTGAAAGAGTTAGCTTTTCTTTTGAACCTTTTGGAGAAGGTATTATTGGAAAACTTGTTTTAAAAGCTTTTTATGAAAATTCAAATGGCATAAGTTGTTCTAAAGATATTAAAAAAGCTATAAGTATATTGAAGCAAAAAGGAGATTTACAAGGAATTATTTTAGATTTAAGAGAAAATTCGGGTGGTTTTTTAAAACAAGCTATAGAGGTAGCGGGTATTTTTTTAAAAAATGGAATAGTAGCTATTTCAAAATATTCTAATAATGAAATAAGATATTTAAGAAATTTAAATGGAAAAAGCTATTATAATGGTCCTTTAATTATTTTAACTTCTAAGGTGTCAGCATCAGCATCAGAAATAGTTGCACAAGCTCTTCAAGATTATGGTGTTGGAATAGTAGTAGGTGATGATAGAACATTTGGTAAAGGAACTATTCAGTATCAAACTGTTACAGATAAGGAATCCAAATATTTTTTTAAAGTAACTGTTGGAAAATATTTTACTCCTTCGGGTAGATCTACCCAAGTAGATGGAGTAAAATCAGATATTGTTGTGCCTTCTATCTATTCATCGTATAGAATAGGAGAAAAATATTTAAAATATTCTTTGCCATCAGAAAAAGTGGAAGCTGTTTTTTATGATAACCTGAAAGATTTGGAGCCTAAACTTAAAAGAATATTTCAAATAAATTATCTTCCTTATCTTCAAAAAGTTGTTACCTATTGGAAAAAAATGGTGCCAATTCTACAGAAAAATAGTGCTTATAGATTGGAAAATGATGAAGAATATAAAGATTATATAGAAAAGATTAACTCAAAAGATAAAAAAATAGATTTGGATTTTCAAATGAAAGAAGCTTTAAGGATTATGAAAGATATGATCTTTTTAGATATCTATTCTAGATATCGTTTAAATGAAGAATTTTCTAAGGCAAAATAAAATCTTGCAAAAATTATCTTTTATTAATATCTTGTATTTTTTGGCCAGATAGCTCAGTTGGTAGAGCAGAGGACTGAAAATCCTTGTGTCCCCAGTTCGATTCTGGGTCTGGCCATATGTTTTTTAAACCTGAAATCCCGTAGTATTGCCGCAATACTAGATTTCTTTAAATAGCCCACATATGGCTTCAATTATTTTTTTGAAGCTGGATTTGGAGTGGCTATTACATCATAATTACGGCATTAGCATTAACACTCCTTAATAAGTTGGAATTTAGTAGATAAGATTGTTTTTCTCAAGGACTAACAATCTTGGATGCGGTAAAAGGAGTAAAAAAATGGGGTATATTAGAAAAAGGATTCTTAAAGATGGCAATATTCGGTTTCAAGGAGAAATAAGGTTGAGAGGTTATAAAACATTAACTGCAACATTTGGTAGAAAGACCGATGCTAAACGTTGGATACAAAGGATTGAATCGGATATTAGAGCAGGTAGGCATCAAATATATTCTGAATCTAAACGGCATACTTTTAAAGAAGCTATTGAAAGATATTTTAAAGAACAAAAAGTTTCTGTTGTAAAAAGAGGACATCTTCAATGGTGGGAAAAAGAGCTTGGGAATTTATATCTTCAAGATATTAACCCGAATATTTCATGAAAAATAAAAAAAAATGAGAAAAAAACCTTATAAATTGCTATAGTGCAATATATTAACCTTTAAAAAAAGGCTTTTTTCTCATG
>LJUH01000066.1 GCA_001303765.1 Chlamydiae bacterium SM23_39 | reverse complement strand
TTTATTAGCTGGATTAGTTGCATACACTCATCAACAAAAGAAACCATCGATAAAATTTGAAAAAAATTCACTTATTGCTTGTTAAATACCCAAAGTTCAGGTTTAAAATATTAAATAAAATCTAAAACTTGTGTGTGTAAATCCAAAGTTATAATGACACTTTTTTCCAAAGGTGTAATGATACCTAAAGCTAAAAATTTTCTATATGTGTTATTTTTTTTGTAAAGTCTTTTATTTTTTTTATGATTTCCTCAGAATCACTTGTTATAGTAATTAATTCTAGAGCTTTTTTCGGTATTCCATTTTCAGAATATTTTTTTTTAATCCAATCTATTAATCCTTCCCAAAAATTTTTACCAACTAAAAAAATTGGAAATTTTTTTATTTTTTTAGTGTGTATTAAGGTGAGAGCTTCAAATAGTTCATCTAAAGTTCCAAATCCTCCAGGAAATACAATAAATCCTTTTGTATACTTTACAAACATAACTTTTCTTACAAAAAAATATCTGAATTTTAAAAGATATTTAGAATCTATGTAAAGATTCGGAGCTTCTTCTAAAGGAAGATCTATACAAAGTCCACAAGATTTTCCATTTCCTTCCTTAGCTCCTTTATTAGCTGCTTCCATAATACCTTGTCCTCCTCCTGTAATTATTGTAAAACCATTTTGAGCAAGTTTTTTTGCTGTTTCTTTTGCTAATTTGTAATGTAAGTCGGTTTTTAAAAGTTTTTTTGATGAACCAAAAAAAGATACAGAAGGACCTAAAGAGGGCATTATTTCAAATCCTTCTACAAATTCTGATAAGATTCTAAATAATCTCCAAGGATCTTGTTTGAAAAATTTTTCTTTCATTTTTAATTCCTAAAAAATAGCTTTTTTTTTCTTTTTAAAAATATTGATCTTAGATGTTTACCATATGCTACCTCATGGAGGTTTTCAATAACCATAAAAGCAGTTGGATCTTCTTTTAATACTATCTCTTTAAGTGTAGATAGATCTAATCTCTCCACTATTACTAAAAGTATATCTAAATCTTTTCCAGAAACTCCTCCTTTACTTGGAATAATAGTAAGACCAAGACCTAATTGTTTTGTTATTATATCTTTAATGTATTGAGGTTTTGAAGTTATTATTAAAACGGATTTTAATTCTTCTAATCCAGCAAGTACTACATCTATCATCTTAAATGCTACTACATATGTCATAAGAGATTTTAATGCTATATGCCAGTTTTTAAAGATAAATCCGTAAATTGTAAAAATAAATATGTTTATAAATAAAACGACCTGTCCTACTGTGAAGCTTAGTTTTCTGTTTAATATGATTCCTAAAATTTCAGTTCCATCTGTACAACCACCACCTTTTATCATTAACCCTACTCCTGAACCAAGAAGAGCTCCACCAAATACTATGACTTCTAAAGCATCACCATGAAAAGGAGATAAATTTTTAAGTATTTGTAAAAAAAGAGCAAAAAATAAAACAGCTAAACTCATATCTATGATAAAAGATTTGCGGATATATTTAAAAGCTAGATAAATAAATGGAAAGTTTAAAATTATTAAAAAATAAGAAAGGTATTTATCTCCTATAATTCTTGCCATAATTAAAGATATGCCAACTATACCTCCATCTATTAAAAAGTTGGGATATATAAAAATCCTAATTGCTAAGGCAGATAAAAAAGCTCCAATAGTTATAAAAAAAATATTTTTAATATACTTTTTTGTCTCTTGCATATTTACTTGAACTTATATGAAATAAATCTTTTTGTGTAAATAGAAACGCGGGAGACGGGACTTGAACCCGCAACTTCCGACGTGACAGACCGGTGCTCTAACCAGTTGAACTACTCCCGCATGGGCGCAACAGGATTCGAACCTATGACCACCTGTGTGTAAAACAGGCGCTCTACCAACTGAGCTATACGCCCTTAAAATACTACCAATTTATAATTTTTTTTAATTTCCTACAATCAATTTTATCGATTAAATTTTTATTTCCCCTTTTTTGATATAAGAAAATAATAATATAAGAAAAAGACTAATAGAAAAAGAGGGTATTAAAGGAGGGATAGTAGAAAAAATAGGCCAGATACCTGATATTAAAGCTCCCGATAATATTCCTATTATTGCTGCAGATTTATTTATTTTTTTATTATATAAAGATATTAGAAGAAGAGGTCCAAAGGAAGCTCCAATTCCTGACCAAGAATATAAAACTAAATTATAGATAGAACTTATTTTAAAAAAAGCAAAGATGTATGATATTAAAGATATCAGTACTACGCTATATTTGGAAACTTTTAAAACTTTTTTATGAGAAGCTTGTTTATTTATAATTCTTTTATAAAAATCTTCTGATAAGCTGGAAGCTACAACTAATATTTGAGCAGCTATTACATTAGTGGTAGCTGCTAAAATAGCACATAATATTATTGCAGAGAAGAATGGAGAAAGAGTCTTTTTTACCATTTCTAAAGATATTAATTCAGGATTGCTTAATCCTTCAGGAAATAGGATAATACCTATAAGACCAATAAATGTTGCTCCAATTAAAGAGAGAGCTTGCCAAGATATTCCTAGAATTTTAGCTTTATTTATATCTTTTACATTTTTTATTCCCATAAATTTGGTTATAATATGAGGTTGTCCAAAATATCCTATTCCCCATCCTATGGATATTAAAAAAGCAGAAGATATTGTTTTAAAAGAAAAATCGGGGAATAGGCTTTTTGTTAAATTTTTTATTTCTAAAGCATTTGATAAGACAGGCAATCCTCCTACTTTTAAAAGAATATAAAAGGGGATTAGAGTTATCACTAAAAGTAAGAAAAGTCCTTGAAATAGATCGATGTAAGCAACCGTTAAATATCCTCCCATAAATACATAAAGAGAGATTACAAAAAGACCTATTGTTATTCCTGTTAAATAACTTAAATGAAAAAGAGAATTTACTAAAAAGCCAAATCCAATAATACCAGCAGATATATAAAATGTAAAAAATATTAAAGATATGATTGAAGAGATTATTCTTATACTGCCTGTATTAAATCTTGTTTCGAAATAAGCATTTAAAGTTAAACTATTGTATTTTTCTGTTAATATTCTAATTTTAGGAGCTATAAATTGCCAATTTAAAAACATAAATATTATAAGTCCAATAGCTGTCCATGCATTAAAAACACCTCCAATAAATATAAGAGCAGGGTATCCCATGAACAGCCAATTACTCATATCACTAGCATGAGCAGATAAAGCTGTTAACCAAAAATTTAAAGATCTATTAGCTAATACAAAATCAACATCTGACTTTTGTTTTTTATATGATAATATTACTATTAAAGTTAAGACAAGTAGATATATAAAAAATATTAAAGTATTAAGAATTATCATAATTTTTTTCTTTTTTTAAAATTGATTTAAATAATTTATCTTTTACTAAAGGAAATTTTTTTTCTATCATATTTAATAAATTATCTATCATTTTCCTTTTTGAGATATTTTCGTAGAGACAGTTACATTTTGTAGTTTGTAGTTTATTATGGGTTGCAAATTTTAAGATCTCTTTTTCTGAGGTAAATATTAAAGGTCTAATTATGGTGATATCATAATTATACATATATATTGTTGGATTCATAGCTTCAAAGCAACCCTTTTGAAATAAATTTAAAAGTAGTGTTTGTATAATATCATCTTTATGATGTCCGAAAGCAATATTTTTAATATTTAGATTTTTTGCTGTTTTAAATATTAATTTTCTTCTTTCTCTAGCACAAGAATAACATTCTAATTTTTTTTTAATGGGAGCTTTTTGGAATATTAGATCTATTTTTAAATTGTCACATATTTTTTTTAATAGTTTTTTATTATAAATATTTTCAGAAAAATTTTCTTCTACATGGATAGCATATAATTTTATTTTTGGAAATCCCCTTCCAATTATGGTATTTAACATAAACAGAAGAGTTAAACTATCTTTTCCTCCACTTAAAGCTATTAAAAGAGAATTTATATTATCTAACATATTAAATTCATATAAAGCTTTTCTAACTTTTTTTTCTATTTGCTTACAACTATTATTCCAAATTGGAAAAAATGTTTTCATTGTTTTTATTTTAATTTATTGTATTCTATATGTAAAAATAAAGTTATGAAAAAAGTAGGAAGAAATGATCCTTGTCCATGTGGGTCTGGAAAAAAATTTAAAAAATGTTGCGAAAGAAAGATGATAGGTAAAAAATTTATGGCTACTAAAATAGAGCCTGAGAAAAAAAATGTTTTATCATCTTTTTTTAAAAAAAAGATTTTCCATATAAAAAAGAAGGGATCTGATGAAAAATCTTGATAAAAAATCTTGAGGCAAAGAAAAAACTTTGGTACATTTAAACATTAAAGCTGGTGTAGCTCAATTGGTAGAGCGCCCGACTTGTAATCGGATGGTTGAGGGTTCAATTCCTTTCGCCAGCAATGGGGATGTCGCATAGTGGCAATTGCAAGGGACTGTAAATCCCTCCTCTTAGGAGTTCGCTGGTTCGAGTCCAGCCATCCCCATTCCTCCGGACACTTTTTAAAATCCAAAATTGTTTTTGAATGGTTCTATCACTGAAAATAAGAGACTTTGATCTTTTAACTGCAAGTTCTGAAACATGAAATTTAATAGTTTG
Organism: Chlamydiae bacterium SM23_39; assembly: GCA_001303765.1. Taxonomy (GTDB): domain Bacteria; phylum Chlamydiota; class Chlamydiia; order Chlamydiales; family SM23-39; genus SM23-39. The sequence goes on along the minus strand of LJUH01000066.1, from coordinate 396 downwards.
ATCTTGCAACTTTTTTTTACACACACAAAACTCATTTATTTTCTTTTTGATATTTTTTTTTAAACTCCTCAGGAGAAAGATATCCTAATGTAGAATGTCTTCTTTTTCTGTTATAAAATATTTCTATGTATTCAAATAAGCTTACATCTTCTAATTCTTTATAAAGATGATAATATTCTTCATTGCAAGGTTTGATTCCTCATAATAACTCCTAAAAATTTATTTATTTCAAACTTTTACGAGTTCTTTATGTCCAGTAAAATAGTAGCAAGATCAATTTTTGATTCATCGTAACCTCAACTTTGGGTTTATTTAATTGAATTTATGAAAGATATAGAAATTTTTTGAATAAAAAAAATCCTTTGTTATGTAAAATATTTTTTTACAATAACAAAG
>LJUH01000021.1 GCA_001303765.1 Chlamydiae bacterium SM23_39 | reverse complement strand
CTTTATCATACTTTCTTCTGATTTTTTATATATTTTCTGATATATGTCCTACACTTTCTAAATAATAAGATCTGGTCCATAAGGTAGGTTTTTCTTCGATATTTGGGAACCATATTAAGTGATACCCAACATTAAAAACACTTGTTTTTGTTTTATTGTATTTATTCATAAAAAAAATATATGCATTAAAAACATATAATTCAAGATTTTTTTTTAAAAAATTCATCCAACGATTTTAATCGTTGGCTTTCTTTTTTGCTTTTTCATAAAAAAAAATTTTTGTTGATATTAGTAAAAAATATTTGAATCAAACAATAGATCCTTTATTTTAGATTGTTTCAAGATTCTGAATAGAAAAATACCAAAAATATTTCTATTGGATTATTCAAAAAATTTTATTAATTTGTTTTACTTTTTATTAATTTTTTATTACTATTAAGATCACTTTTTTGAGGAAAAAATGTCATCAGTAAAAAAAAAACGACAATCAAAAATTGCTAAACATAAAAGAAAAAAACGAAGAAGAAGAGATCGTCATAAAAAGAAATAAAACATTTTATGTGGAATTACCCAGAAAATTTTGATGTTATTGTAGTAGGCGGAGGACATGGAGGCTGCGAAGCTGCTCATATTGCAGCAAAAAAGGGTGTAAAAACTCTTCTTTTAACCATGAACGTAGATACAATAGCTAAACCTAGTTGTAATCCTTCTATTGGAGGATTAGCAAAAAGTCATATTGTAAGAGAAATAGATATACTTGGTGGTCTTATAGCCATAATAACAGATAAAGCTGCGATACATTATAAGATGTTAAATTCTAGCAAAGGACCTGCTGTTCGATCTCCAAGAGCTCAGATAGATAAAAATATTTATCATCAAGAGATGAAAAACTATTTAGAAAAAATAAAAAATTTAGAAATAAAACAGCATCTTGTAGAAGAATTGATAGTTAAAAAAAACAAAGCAATAGGAGTTAGTACTAAAGAAGGCATTAACTATTATGCTGATGCCATAATTTTAAGTACTGGGACCTTTTTAAATGGAAAAATATTTATTGGTAATATCTCTTTTAACGGAGGAAGGAATCCCGAGCCTTCCTCAGAAAACCTATCCTACTCTTTAAAAAAAATAGGTTTTAAAATTGGTAGATTAAAAACAGGAACCCCTCCTAGAATATATGGGAAAAGCATAGATTTTTCTAAATTAAAAAAACAGCCAAGTGAAAAAAATATTCAATTTTCTTTTACTAAGATAAAAAAACAAAAAAAAACAGTAGATTGCTATCTCACCAATACATCATTAGAAACAAAAAAAATAATTACCGAGAATTTAAAAAAATCTGCTCTATTTTCTGGGAAAATACAAGGAATTGGGCCACGATATTGTCCTTCTATAGAAGATAAAATAAAAAAATTCCCTCATAAAGATACTCACTTAATATATTTAGAACCCGAAGGGTTAAATACCGATGAATTTTATATAAATGGAGCTTCTTCTTCTATGCCTATTGAAATACAATTAAAAATAATTAAAAGCATAGAAGGATTAAATAAAGTAAAAATGATAAGACCAGCCTATGCAATAGAATATGATTATGTAGAAAGTGGACAGATCTATCATACCTTAGAAACTAAACTAATAAAAAATCTATTTTTAGTAGGACAAATAAATGGAACTACAGGGTATGAAGAAGCTGCAGGACAAGGAATAGTAGCAGGTATTAATGCAGCAAATAGTGTTTTGAAAAAAAAGCTTCTTTATTTAAAAAGATCTCAAAGTTACATAGGTGTTATGATAGATGATTTAACTACTAAAGAGATAAAAGAACCTTATAGAGTTTTTACAAGTAGAGCTGAACATAGATTATTAATAAGACATGACAACGCAGATTTAAGACTCTTTTCTATCTCTTATGAAGAAAATCTTATGTCAAAAAAAATTTATGAAAAAATAAAAGAAAAAAAAGAAATAATAAATAAAGAGATTTTAAGATTAGAAAAAACATTTAGAACTATAGGAACAAATAGAGTCTCTTTATCAAAAATATTATCTAGACCAACCTTTTCTTATGAAAATCTAAGATCATCATACCCAGAAGATATAAAAAACTATTCAAAGGACATAAATAATCAAATAGAAACAGAGATAAAATATAAGGGTTATATCAAAAAACAGGAAAAAGATATTGAAAAATTAAAAAAACTAGAAAAAATAAATATCCCAAAAAATTTTTGTTATGACAAAATAGTAGGAATGAAAAAAGAAGCTATAGAAAAACTAAAAAATTTTTCTCCTAAAAATTTATCTGTAGCTTCCCGCCTTGGAATATCTCATGCAGACTTATTTGTTTTAATGATAGCTATCAAAAAACAAAAAAATATTAAAATAAAGGAGTAAAAATGAAAAAATATTTTTTTCTCATAATCTTTTTGAATATCTTGTATATTCAAAATGCACAAGCTTCTTGTGGCAATTCTCTATTAACTACTATGGAAATACCTTACAGAGAACGTGCTCAAGATTATTTACAAGCTTACAATATATTAAAAGCAGACAAAACAACGAATAGTATATATTTTAAATTAAAAGATGGTTCTACTATTTCCAATATCTTAGAAATAAATTTATTAAATTCAAGTACAATTATGTTTTTTAAAATTTCGACATACTCAGGAATTAAATATAGCTTTGTTGCTATTGAGGATGTAGCTGATATTGGATATTAATGGAAATAAATCTAATAAAAACAAAAAATTTAAATATTTTAAAACAATTGCAATTAGAAGAATATATCTTTAAAAAAAGAGAAGACTCTTGGTGTATTATCAATGAAGGAACTGAAAAAACAATAGTTTTAGGAGTTTCTAATGATATAAACTCTCATGTCAATATGGAATTAATAAAAAAAAATAAAATTCCTATAATAAAAAGATTTACAGGAGGGGGTAGTGTTATAGTAGATAAAAATACAATTTTTGTAACATTTATCATTTCTAAAAAAAATTTAAATTTTTCTTATCCTGAAGAAATTTTTAAATGGTCAGAAAATTTTTATAAAAAAATTTTTAAATCTAAATATTTTAAATTAATAGAAAATGATTATGTTTTTAAAAAAAATAAATTTGCTGGCAGTGCTCAATATATTAAAAAAGATAAATGGCTTCATCATACTAGTTTTCTTTGGGATTTTGAAAAAAAAAATATGGATCTTCTTTTAATACCAAAAAAAACTCCTAAATATAGAAAAGATAGAGATCATAATAATTTTTTATGTAATTTACAAAACTTTTTTCAAAATAAGGAAGAATTTATAGATAAGATAATAACAAATTTAAAAAAAATGACTGTTGCACCTGACTTCGACACTTTGAGAGTTTAGTTTTTTATTCTTAAGAACTTAGTAACTAAAATTTAGGCACAACATTTTCAGTTTATCATTGTTTTTCTTTTGTCTTCTATCTTCAAAACATTAAAAATTTTCAAAGAATCTTTTGTTAAAAAAGACTCCATTCTTCCTTCTTTTTTTGACTCTTCATCTTCAAAAAATAGAATTTTTGAGTATAAGAAATGATGAGCTAAATTTTTTATTTTTTGGTCTTGACAATGGGGCCACTTTAAACTCTTCTTTAGAAGAAAAATTTTCAGCATGTAAAAGTGATAATAAAAGAATTAAAAAAGAAAAGAACCCTAAAATTACTTTTGCTAAAAATTTAAAATTATGCAAACATATTTTTTTAACATTTTTACTTATAAGGAGAAAATTATGGCATGTAACATAAACTCACCTTCTATTTATTGGCCGGATCCACTATCAGGAATTTTTAATCGACATGAGATTAAAGATATGAAGAAACCAAAAACAGAAGCTGTTCTAGAATGCTTTGGAACAACAGTTGGAGGAGTTGTTGGATTTTACTTAAATTCTTATATCAAAACAAATGCTATAAGCAAGCAAAATTTAAAGTCTATTACAACTCCTTTAGGAACCGCCGCTGGCTATGTTTCAACAAAAACAATTATTTGTGCAGCAAAATATATAAAATTTTTTTTGCATGCATATGACTTTACCTGTAGGAAGGATTGGTAGTTACGTTTTATGTAATAGACAGAACTTAATTTTACACTTTGTCTAAGACAAATAACCCTATATGCTTTTCAGAGTTAAGTGTTCATACTTTAAAAAATATCTCAAATAAACAAACTCCGTTGAAAAGGAGTTAGATAATGTCTTTCAATCCTTTTTTTAGGAGGGAACGTTCCCCAAAAAGATCTTAAAGAAGATCAATTCAGCGTCATGATCCCATAATATCAAAAATTGAAAAACTCTAATTATTATCTAAGTAAACCTTATCAACAGAGTTTCTTTATATCTTTAAAAATTTTACAAGTTTTTGTCAAAAAAAATTTTATTTTTTTAAAAAAAATAAACTGCTACCACCATATTTTTTTTCTTTTACATCTTTTATCATATAAGGAATTTCAACATTCTTAGGAGCTTCAAAAAAAATATAAGAATTTTTTTTCAAAACAAAACTTTTTTCTAAGGAAATGATAATTTTATTTAAAAAATTTTTATCTTCATAATATTTAAAGGGAGGATCAAAATAAATAATATCAAAAGACATTTTTATTTTTTGTAAAGCTACAAAAATATCTTCCTTTATAACATCTGTAAATTTTTCTACCTGTAAAGAACAAATATTTTCTCTTATACACCTTACAACTTTAATATCTTTTTCAACAAAAACTACATAAGAAGCTCCTCTACTTAAAGCTTCTAATCCCATTATCCCAGAACCAGCAAAGAGATCTAAAAAAAATGCTTTTTCTATTTTTTCTCTACAAATATTAAAAAAAGCTTCTCGTACTTTAGACATAGTAGGACGTATTTTATTAATAGATTTAATTTTTTTACCCTTAAATTTTCCTCCTGTAATATGCAATCTCATCTAAATGCTGTTGATATATTTAATGGTTTTAAAATTTTTTCAGCTTTTTTTAAATAAACTACATCTTCTTCAGCAAGATATAAATTATAATATTTTTGTGCTTTACTTTTAGCCCATTTTTTTTCTAAAGATAAAGTGCCCTTTCTAGTATTATCAAAAGAAATTTTTTTCTTAATATTTATCCATTTATCTATATTTTTACCTTGAATAAAAATTGTAAAATCTTCCAATTTATCACTCTTCCCCAGTAAAATAAAAGGCTGGCTTAAATAAAGAATACCTTTTTGAGGGTAAAATAACTCAATATCTTCTCCATATATTTTGGTAGTTACATCTTTTGAAATAGGATATTCTAAATTTTTAATAAGTTTAAAAAGATGTCTTTTTATTCCTCTTAAAGTAGTTGAAGTAATCAATTTACCCCTATTTAAACTACTAAAAATATCTAAAATAGAAGTATCTTTATCTTCAGCTAAAGCTAAGGTATAAAGAGAGGCAAAGTCTTTATTAGAATCTGTCCAATTTTTAATCAACCTTCTATGTTTATATTTATTCCATCCCTCTCCATTTGATAAGAAAATAACATTATTTATATCTTCTTCTTCCAACTCTTTAGATATTCTGTTAAAAGGGATAAAAAAATTAGTAGAAGAAAAAAAACTACCTAATGTCATCTCCATTAAAAACTTTTTAGCTCTACTGATATTTGAATTAGAAAGCCTTTTTTTATTACTAAAAAGCAGTTTCATCTTATTATCAAATGTAAAAATATTAAAATCATCCTCTTTTTTTAAAATCGATAAACTACTTTGAACTGCCTGCCTTGTAATATTAAGCCTTTTATTTTGAATAGAATTAGAAGAATCGATTAAAAACCAAAAATTTTGTTTTAATCTTTTAAATCTATCATATTTTAAATTAGGTATTAAAATAATAGCAAAAACATATCCATCATCTATTTTGACATATTCTACATTCAATTCAAATTCATCATTAAGAGAAATAGTATTTAAGTCTTTTAAGGAAGGAAAAATTGTTTTATAAGGAAATAAAAATTTTTTCTCTCCTTTTATTTTAAACATCTTTTCTTTTAATTTAAAAAAAATATTTTTTATCTTTTTTTCAACATCTATATCTAATTTAATTTTATAAGAAATCTTTTCCTTTGGTAAATCTATCTTATTATCAAGATAAATATTTTTACTATTTAATTTTAAAAGAGGATAGGTTTTTAAAATAGTATCTATTTTTTCTTTTTTAGAGATATGAAAAATATTTTTTTTTAAATCAGAAACAATGTTTTGAAAATTATTTTTAATTTCTCTATCTATTATAAATTCTTTTTTCTCATATCCTAGCAATTTTTTTTCTTTTAAATATTTTTCTCCTTGATATTTAAAATTAGAAGAAATTTTATCTATTTTAGATGAAAATATCTCTTTTGAGATTATTATTTTTCTCTCTCTTTCAGGTATAAGCCTTGCAATTACCTTGCCATTTTTTTTATTCTTAACACTCTTTAAATCAAAGGTAAAAGATAAGATTTTATCTTCATCCATAAAAACTTTTTTGCCCTTAAAATCAGAACAGATAGTTTTATAAAAAGAAAGAAAATGTTTATACAAAAAAAATATGACTCCAAAATGGATAATTAAAGAAAAGAAAATAGAAAATACTAATATTGAAAAATATTTAATTCTACCTTTTTTCATAATTTTTTATTTTCATCTTTTTTTAAACAAATATTGGATAATTTCTTCTGTATTTGTTTATTTATGTAAGGACTAACTACTTGATTATTAGATATCATATCCTTATAAAGATTTTCTACTTTATTTATATCTGATTTTCCTAACTTTGCTAAGGTATAGTCTATCTCAGCATCAATAAAAGAAAGGTAAGCTTTTACAAGCTTTGCTTTTTTAGGATATAAATCCTTACTTAACTGATAATCCTTAGAAATAAGATCTTTATCTGATAAAAAATCCTCTTTTACTCCTATTAATAGTTTTAATTTTTTTTCTTCATTCTTATCAATTTTATATTGTAAATCTATATAATCTAAGGCTGCTTCTAGATGAATAGGTTCATCTTTTAAATTTTTATTTAATTTTAAATTTTTCAAATTACTTAAAATTTTAATAACTTTTGAATTATTTAAATTTAAATCTTTTTTTGCAATCTTCAAAAGATCAAGTCTAGATAAATAAAGAATAGAAGCCTTCTCATAATAAGAATGTTTATTTAAATGAATAATCTTTTCAAAATACTTAATAGCATCTTCTCTTTCATTTAATTTTTGAAATAGCATAGCTAATTCAAAATAAACCTTTTCTAATAAATTAGTTTTTTCCTTTTTATTAAAACCCTTTTGTGTTTTAGATATAAAAATTTTTTTTATGAAATCTTCTAAAAAATTTTTCTTTTTTTCAAACTCTTTTTTATACCCATAAAGATCTGCCAGCTGAAAAAAAGCTTCTACCTTATTTTTTTGATAGTCATCTTTTAAATCTTCCAAAACTGAAATTGCTCTATTACATAAATCATTTATCTCTCCCTTCTCATCCAAATCAGCATCCCATCTCTCTTCCATATACCCTTTTACCTTAGAATAATAATAATTACCTAACCAAATAATATTTTCTAAGCTAATAATCTCTTTTTTTAATCTATGTATGCTGAATAAATGTTCTGAAGCTTTTTCTAAATAATTTTTAGATAATTCTTTATTTTTTTCTGAAAGATCTAAATAAACATTAAAAAGATTTAGCCTAATATTGAGAATATCTAAATTATTTTTAATATCAAAAGCTAACGCTTTCTCTGCAAAAAAACAAAACTTCTCTAACTCTCCCTTATATTTATAACATAAAGATAAAATAAGATTAGCTTCTGGATCATTTTCTGCTTTCTTATATTTATCAAAAACTATTTGAAGCTCTAAAAGAGCTGAATCGTAATCTTTATTTTCATATTTTAATTTAGCAAGATGGATTCTTAAATCTTTATTTTCTGTTTTTTGGAGATAATTTTCTATATCCTTTATTAAAACATTTTTTGCTTCTACTATTTGATCTTCTTTTATATGATCCATCATCTTCAAAGAAGAATTTATAAGATATTGCCAACATAATAAAATATCTTTATGATCGCTATATTTATCAATAAACTGTTTAAATTTTATCCTGCTTGTTAAATAATCTTCTCTTTCATAATAAAAAAGAGCTGTCTCTAACATATAATCTTGATTTGTAAAATCTGTAAAATTTTTTTCTATAGTTTCAAAATCCTTTTTAGCTTTATTAAAATCTCCGCTCTTTTTATAAAATAAAGCTCTAGCAAAATATATTTTAGGTAAATTTTTTTCTTTTGAAAAATTTTTTTCATATTTTTCTATTATATAATCAAATAAAGCCTCTTCCTTCTCCTCTTCAGCACAAACTATCAGCATATCCAAAGAACATAATGCTTTTTTTCCATTATCCTTTTTTTCTAAAAAATTTTTAAGATACTCTTTAGCTTTTTTATAATCTTTGAGCTCAAAATAGCTTTTTCCAACTAAAAAATTTAAAAGTCTTTTATTTTTTTCATTTAAATTGCTCTCTAATTGTTCTCTCGCTAAAATAAAATCTCTAAATTTTTTTTCCTCTATAAGCAAGATCATCTTATTAAAAGAAGCTTCTTGGACCTTTTCTTTACCAATAAAAATAACTCTAGAAAAAGTATCTATCGACTTTTCTTTATCAAATTGAGAAAAAGCTAAAGCTGCTTTAAATAAAAATATCTCTTTTTTATCTACATTTTTTTCAGCTAATCTTAAATAATATTTTGCAGACTGTTCATAATTTTTTAAAATATCCTGTGTCTCTGCTAATGCCTCCAAAAATTTTTCTTTATCTTCAAATTTTTCAAAATACTCTTCTGCCTTTTTTGCAAAATTAATCTTATCTTCTTGTTTTTCAGAAAAAGAAGCTTTCTTTAAATAAGAATCAGCAATTAAAAAATAATATATATCTCTATCCGAAGAATTTAAAAAATTAGGAACATCTTTTTCTTTTTCTAATAAATCTTCATATCTTTTCTCTTCATAAAGAGCTTGAATGTAATTTATAAAAATCTGTTCTTTTACATCTTTATTTGTAATCTTTTTATAATTTTCTATAGCCTTATCATAATTTTTTTCTTCAATATAAATCTCTCCTAAAAAAGCATAAAGGGAATCAAAAAGAGGAGTGCTATCTTTTTCATTTAAATATTTTTCAATCTCTTTTTTTACTAAAACCTTTTCTCCCTCCTGCCAAAATTCTACAATCCTTCTTAAAAATAATGCTTCCTCTGCTTCCATATCATCTGGAAATATAGAATTTTCTGAAACAGCAGATAAATTAACCATCAAAAAGCAAATTATTCCTAATTTTCTTAATATCTTCATTTTTTTACCTTTTTTTACTTTTTTTAATCATATTACCCAAATATCGATATCAAAAAAAGTAGAAAATTCTTATTGTAATAATAAAGATAATTAGACCATAATCAAAAAAATTTTTAAATTCTATAAAACTAATTAAAAAGATCTGTTACAGAATAATCTTTTAGAAGTTGATCCGCTTTTTTAAATCCTACTTTTTTTAACTCTTCATATACTTGCAATCCCTGAGCATTCCTTTTAAGTTTAAAATATGCTATGCCTAATTTAAACATAACTTCATAATCTTCTGGACTTAATTCTAATAAATTTTCATATTCTTTTACCTCCTCTTCTAATAATCCAAGAGAATTATAACATTTAGCTAATTCTGATAAGATCCAAGGATCATTAGGAGCAAAGGATTTTAAAATAAAAAATTCTTCAATAGCTAACTTAACAGCTTTGTCAAATTTCTCTTCTAAAAATTTTTTGTTTTTTTTTAAAAACTCTTTCTTTTTTGCTTCCATGTAAATTTTTCCTAACATCACATAGGTACGAGCAAAAGAAACATGAAGTTCTAAATCTATTGGGGTTTCTTTAATTTGATAAAGATGCTCTTCCACTGCAGATAAAATGAGAGATTCTCTCATTTTAAACACATCTCTTTTATGAAAAAAGGCACTTAATTTTTTAAAAAAGGGATGGAATATTTTTTTTATATTTAAAAAATATAAATCTTCGAATCCTATAAAATGAAAACTCAAATTTTTTAAAGCATTAGCTATAGCTATATGATGTTCTACCGATCCTTGTGGAGAAGAAATACTCTTTCTAAAAGAATTTATAAAAACCTTTTTCAATGAGTCTAACTGTTGAGGTTTTTTTATTTGAAAATAAAATAGAATCATAAAAAAAGAAAAAAAAGAAAATATAATCAATCCTATTATTACTGATAAAATCCAAGAAGTTGGAAATTTTAATAAAAAAATAAAAAAAAATATAAATTCAGTTAAAAATATCAAAAAAAATCCAATTTTTACAAAAGAAATTCCTAAGGTTATTTTTTTAAACTGAAAAATTATATTTCTTTTTATCTGGTTTTGAAAATTATTTTTTTCTTCAAAGTAAGTGCTCATAACTAAAAATTTTATCTACCTGTATTCACCATGTAATTAATAACTCTCTGACTTACACCTGCTCTTTGCATTCTTTTTATTTGAGCTTGATTTAAACTATAAGAAGTTCGAGTTTCTCTAATATATCTTATTATAGTATCATCACTTACACCACCTTGAGATAAATTTATGATATCAGTTACTGTCAAAGGTTCTCCTCTATCCATTCTTTGAACAGTTCTTGGGCTTCTACTCTCCATAATCTTTCTATCCTGCTCATCTAATGCAGCTCCTATCAAACCTCCACTTACTGCTCCCACAGCTCCTCCTATCAAAGCTCCTTTTCCTCCTCCAATAATACCTCCTACTCCTGCTCCCACAGCTCCTCCAGCAATAGCTCCTGTCCCTGTTTTAGTCTCACATCCTATAGTTAAAATAAAAAAAGCAGATAACAAAACAAACTTATTCATATACCTCCCCCTTTTCTACTTATCCTAATTTTAATAGATAAAAACTTCAACCATTTTAAAAACTGCATCTATAACCTACACCTCTTACTGTCTCTATTATCTCTCCTCCTTCTCCTAATTTTTTTCTTAAAGAAGCTACATGCACATCAATATTACGTTCAACTATTTTTAGATTTTCTTTATTAAGATCTTGTAATAATTGATTCCTTGTTAAAACCTTATGTTTATTTAAAAGCAATTTCTTTAATATCGCAAATTCCGATAAAGTTAAAGAGATGATAGTATTTTTTTTCCTTAAAATATATCTATCTACCTCCATCACAAAATCTTTAAAAATTAAAGATTTTTTATTTCTTTTAACTCTCGTATTTCTTCGAAATACTGCTTTTATACGAGAAAATAGTATTTTTGGAGAAAAAGGTTTAGTAATATAATCATCAGCTCCTAACTCTAATCCTAAAAGCTCATCTAATTCCTCTATTTTAGCGGTAAGTATTATTACAGGAATATGTTTAGTATCCGAATTATTTTTTATTTTTCTACATATATCAAAACCATTTTGCCCAGGAAGCATTATATCTAAAATAATAAGATCAGGTTTTTTATTTAAGATAGTTTGATATCCTGAAATTCCATCTGGTTTAATTTCTATTTCATATTCATCATTAATTTCTCCATGAAGTTTTATTAAAGATGCTATATTTTCTTCATCTTCAATTAATAATATTCTTTTTTTCTCTGACATTGATATCCTCCATTTGCAAAATTTTTTCTGCTATTCTTTTAAATTCCTTTTTATCTTTTGTTGTATAAAACATATACTTTGGAATATTTAAAAAAGAAGCTTTTTCCTTTAAATTGTTTTTAACTTCTTCTACACATTCTAAAACAGAATCTATTATTTTTTTATTAGAAATTTTTTTCAATATTTCTTTAAAAAAAATGTAATGAGTACATCCTAAAAAAAATATTTCTATTTTTTTACTTTCAATATTTTTTAGATAATATCTAACAGCTTCCTCTAAAATCTTTTCATCAAATACTCCCTTTTCAACTAAAGAAACAAATAAAGGACAAGAAAAAAATGAAAGATCCATTTTTTTATTATATTTTAATATCTTTCTTTGATAAATCTTTGAAAAAATGGTAGCTTTTGTTGCTAAAATTCCAATTTTTCTATTTAATTTTAAAATCTTTTTAACTGAAGGAGATATAATTTCAAAAATATCTATCTTTAAACTTTTTTTTAAGCTCTTATAAGCACAAGCACTAATAGTATTACAACCTAAAATTAACACCTTAATATTTAAGCTATTTAAAAAGTCAGCTATCCTTAAAGAATGTTTTATTATTTCTTTTTCACTTCTATCACCATAAGGAGCTCTAATATTATCTCCAAAATAAATTACATCTTCATGGGGAAGGACTTTAATGATCTCTTTCATTATAAAAAGTCCACCAAATCCACTATCAAAGATAGCAATGCTTTTATTTTTTTGGAATTTTAAGTTCTTGTCCCACAATTATCAATTCTCCTTTTATCCGGTTTTCTTTTTTAATTTCTGAAACATGCACCTTATATTCTTTTGCAATAGAAACTAAAGAATCTCCTGGCTTTACAATGTAAATATAATATCTATCATTTATAGAATCAACAACAGATTCTAAAGCTTTTTTTAATTCATCTATTCTCTTAAATTTTTTATTTTGAGAAATAAAAACATTTTCTATTCTTTCTATTTTATCTTTATATTGAACTAATACCTCTCTTATTTCATCAGAAAAATTTAAAAATTTTTTTAAATCTAAAAGAATTTTTTCCTGTCTTACTTTTAAATTTTCTATTACTTCTTCTAAATTTTTTAATTTAAAATCTTCAGTTTTAAGTTTTTCTAATTCTTCAAGTTTTTTTTCCAATATCTGTATCTCTGCTTTAAAACAATACACATCATGTTGCATATCATCAATATTAGTATTCAACTCATGAAGAGTAAGCTCCATCTGATGCTTTTCTCCTTCAGGAGAAGATTTTATTGGAGAACAAGAATATATAATAAAAAACAAAAAACTACTTTTTATCAAAAATCTCATCTTACCTCTTAAATAATTTAAATTCTGCTCTTCTATTTTTCCTCCAATCTAATGAAGTATGACCTAAAGATTTTGGCTTCTCTTTACCATAAGATACAGTATATATACGGTTATAATCTATTCCATTCTTTATCAGGAGAACTCTTACATGATTTGCTCTTCTTGCTCCTAAAGCCATATTATATGCTGCTGAAGCTCTTTCATCACAATGCCCTTCAACACAGACATAGATATTAGAATTTTTCTTTAAAAATTTGGCAATCTTTTGAAGAATAATCAAGTCTCCCTTATTCTTTATAACATGATCATCAGTATCAAAATGAACAGTCTTAAAAATTGTAGCCCACTCTCCTTTAGGAGATTTAAATTTAGAAATATTTGGAATCTCTTTTCCTCCTGGAATTATTTTAGATTGCATTGTTCCATCTGTAATGCTACGCAAATTTTTTAAATCTTCTTCATTAAGAGATATATATTCTTCTCCTTCTTTCCAAAAAAAATCTTCTTCATTTTCTACCTGAATAGATTCATAATGTTTACCACACAGGGAACTTATTCCCTTATTAAAGTAACAACCCGCTGTTTTTATATTTTCCCATGTTTGATTGCTACTTTTTTGGCATCCCATAAATAATAAAAAAATAATATATAATTTTTTCATAATTTCCCCTTATGTTCCCAATTTGGAAAACGCCCCTTTCCTATTTTTATTGGTTTTTTTTGATTTATATTAATAATATACATCTTTGACATATCTTTCTCTTCTGTATTATAAACTATATGTAAATTATCTTCTGCCCAACAGGGATTCTCTTTATTCTTTTCTCCAAATGTCAACTGCCATTCTTTTTTAGATAAAAAATCATAAATCCAAATCTGTCTTATACCATCTGTTTTAGCACTATATGCTATTTTAGTTCCATCATTAGACCAACAGGGGGTAACATTTTCTCTATTTTTTATTGTCAAAAGTTCAACTTTTGGCCTTTTATAATTTTTAACATTTTTTGGTATTTTTAATAAATAGATCCTTGGACTACCCTCTTTATCTGAAACAAATACTAACCTCTTATCATCAGCGGAAAAAGAGCTTGAAGCTTGAACACTTCTTGGAAAAGAAAAGAGTTGAATTGGTTTCCCATAAGCTCTTTTATCTTTTAACTTTTGATAAAAAAGATCGACCCTTCCAGATATATCACTAATAAAAGTTAAAGCATCTCTTTTTTTTGACAAAGAAGGAATCAATTGATTACCTCGAAGAAAGATCAAGGGCCTGCTAACACCATCATCAAATAAATATATTTTAGGTATTCCTTCCTTATAAGAGACATAAATAAAGGTTAACTTGCTTATGTAAGGATCAATAAATTTAGGATGTAAAAAACAATTTTTTTCAAAGGTTATCCTTTTTTTATTCTCTCCATCATAATCACAAAGCCATATTTCTGATATATCCTTTTCTGTTTTAGTATACAGAATTTTAGTTTGAGAAATTCCTTTTTTCTCTAATAAAAAAAATAAAATATCATCAGAAAGTTTATGGATTTTTATCCTATTTAAATCAATATCTTTAACTAACTGTAAGATATTTTCTAATCTAACTTTTTTCAAATTACTTACTGAAATCTTTACTTTATCTTGAAAAAAATCGATCTCTCCAAAAAAATTTTTTTCATATCGATATTTTTTTAAAAAATCTTCTTTTTGTAAAACAACATAAGTATATCCATTATTATTTAAATCAAACCATAAAATATCTAATACTTTATCTATAAACTCATCTTCCAAAGAACTCTTTGTTTTATCAATATAAAAAAAAATAGGAGAAAAGACACTTTTTGTTTTAAGAGAAACTACCAACTCTCCTTTAGAAAAGATAAAAATAGGAAAGATAAAAAGTAAAATAATCCTTATAAAATATTTAACGTTCATTTATAAATGTTATTATTAAATTTTTTTTCTCTAAAAGCCAAGGAAAATAAAAATTAAGAAGCTTTTCTTTCAGATATACTTCATTTGTTAAGCTTTTAGAAGATAAAACGTTTACCTTTTCAATATTACCCTTAGATGAGATAAAAATTTCTACTTTTACTTCACCCTGTTCTGGTAATTTTAAATTAGATTTAAGATAATTTATTAACATCTCCTCTTTATCTTTTTTAATTTTTAAAAAAGGAATTGTTAACTCTTTCTTTTTAAAAATTTCTCCTTTTCCTATTCCTATTTTTTTTATTTTTTCTAAATTTGATATAATCTTTTTACGATTATTATTTTTTACTATTTTTTTAGAATGCTTTCTTTTTTTTAATACCAATTCCCTCTTTAAAGGAATCTCTTCTACCACTTTAATCTCTCTTACAAAAAAATCTTTCTTATTACGATACAATCTCTTTTTATATAAAAAACTTAAAATAACAATATGTATTAAAATGACCCAAAAAGCTATTTTTTTCATATTTAATTCTTTACTACCAGATCTAATCTTTTAAAACCTGCTTCTTCAACAAATTTTTTTACAAGTTGATAGGTTCCAAAAAATGCTTTTTTATCATGATAAAGTTGCACTGACTCAATAGGAAAAAACTTTTTTTTCTCTTTTAAAATTTTAGGTAAATCAACAAGGTTAATTTTTTTATTTTCCATCCATATGCTATTATCTTTTCTAACATAAATTTTTATTCTCCCATCAGATATATTTTTAATATTTTTAATAGAGGAAGAAGCAAGATCAATATGTTCAACATTTACAAAAGGAGCTAAGATAATAAAAGCTATTAAAACAACAAAAACAACATCAATAAGTGGAGTTAAATTTATAAAAGAATCCTCTTCTTCATTATTAAACCAAAAAAAAATTTTTTTTCTCATTTTTTTTCTACCTTACGATATTGTATTTCTAAATTTGTGATAAGTAAATTGGAAAAACAAAACATCTCCTTAATAAACTCTCTAATTTTATTCTTAAGATAATTGTAAGCTATTACAGCAGGGATAGCTACCATTAATCCAAAAACTGTGGTGGCTAAAGCCATGGATATTCCATTTAAAACTTCATTATTAATATTTGTATCTTGCAGATTAGAAAAAGTTATCAATATACCCCAAACTGTTCCTAAAAGACCTAAAAAAGGAGCTAAAGTAATAATTGTTGATAAAACAAATAAATTTTTAAATAAAAACTTCTCCTGCATTGCAATCTTGGCATCCATAGAAGATTCGATCAATGTAATATCCTCACTTGAAAGATACACACTATCTTTTTCCTCAGCAAAAAATCTATTTTTATTTAAAATTTTTAATGTTTTTTCTTTTAATGAGGAATAAATTACAAAATAAGGATTTAAAGTCTTTGAAATATCATCAGTATTAAACAATAAAAATTTTTCTTTCTTCTCATCAAAAATTTTTTCAAAAATACTGCTCTCTCTTTTTGATCTGTTAATTATTTTTACCTTATAAACCATCAAAATCCAAGATATTATGGACAATATTAAAAGACCCCAAAATATAAGTTTTCCAAAGATATCTGAATTATTATAAGCCTGAAAAAATGCTGAGCTCGTCAATATAATCATATTTTTACCTATTTTTTAATTGAAACTATAAAAAATTCTTTTAAAAAACTCTAAATAAAAAAAAGTTTTTTTTTATACTCAAAATATGATATAATATTTTTATCTTTTGATATTAATTCAAAAGTGTTATTATATATGTTTTTGCTTTGCATTGTATTTTGATTACCTTGCCAAGTAAAATTAAAAAAAATTGAGGAAATTATATGAAAATTTATATTGGCAATTTGCCTTTTAGTTATACAGAAGACAATCTCAAAGAATTGTTGTTAAAATATAGTTCATTTGTGAGCTGTAATCTTATAATTAACAAAGAAACAGGAAGATCCAAAGGTTTTGCTTTTGCTGAATTTAGTGAAAATGAAGATGCAATGCAGGCAATAAAAGATCTAAATGGAAAAGATGTTGGAGGAAGAGCTATTATAGTAAATAAAGCTCGTCCCCAAGAAAAAAGATCTCCATCTTTTTCTTTTGGTAAACATCGTTAACAAAAAAATGGTATTTTTGGTTTTTTCCAAAAATACCATAAGGTTTTTTTTATAAAAAATGATAGATTCTCATGCTCATCTTACATTATTTCCTTTAGATATAGATGCAGTTTTAGAAAGAGCAATAAAAAATAATTTTAAAGCTATTATCAATATCTGTTTAAATGAAGAATCTTTGAAAAAAGGATTAAAATTAGAAAAAAAATATCCTTTTATTCATACAGCTGCAGGAACCCATCCTAGCGATGTTAAAAGAGAAAAGAATTTTTTTGAAATAGTCAAACAATATGCAAAAGAAAAAAAGTTAGTAGCCATCGGAGAATGTGGATTAGATTACCATTATAAAAATATAAAAAAGGAGCTTCAAAAAAAAACTTTTAAAGAATACTTAAAACTTGCAGAGGAAAGCTCTCTGCCTTTAATCATTCATTGTAGAGATGCTTTTTCTGATCTATTTGAAATACATAATTACAAGATTCCTACAGTGCTTCATTGTTTTACTGGAACTATTGAAGATGCTAAAAAAGCATTAGAAAAAAATTTTTTCATCTCCTTCAGTGGAATAGTAACATTTAAAAATAGTAAAGATTTACAAGATATTGTGAAAATTGTACCTTTAGATCACATTCTCCTCGAAACAGATACGCCTTTCCTAGCACCTCAACTTTATAGAGGGAAAAAATGTGAACCTTCTTTTTTAATAGAAACAGCAAAAAAAATAGCAGAGATTAAAGAAGAAAAATTAGATAAGATAATAGAAATAACATCAGAAAATGCAATAAAGTTTTTTTCTTTGTAAAAACATCTATTAGACCTTTATTAATTTAAAGAGTTTACCTCTTGCTAAAGCCATTCCTATTAATAATGCAGCTCCTGAACCTATCCAAGAAGTCATATTAAATCTCCGAAATTTATAATTTTATTCATCCAAAAATAAATTAAAGACATTTTTAAAAAAGCTTTACAATATTTTATTCTT
>LJUH01000065.1 GCA_001303765.1 Chlamydiae bacterium SM23_39 | reverse complement strand
TTCATCATCTTTACTACAAATAATTTCAATATCACGCATATTATTTTCATGTAAAAATTTTTTATCCAAACTCTTTAATTTCTCTTTAAACAGCTCTTTACCAGGCAGTTTTTTACCTTTTATATAACCATCTTCGATATATACATATATTTTTTCTAATTTTTTAAATGTTATCCCTACTAAAACCCTACGAATACCTAAAAGAAATTTATTTATATTTGTATCTGCATATCCAAGATTATTTATTCTACCTAAAAAATTAAGCGCAGAATCTTCTTTAATGTATAAATTTTTGATATAATTACCTGCTTTAGACAAATATATATTATCAAAAGGAGTATAATATTCATCCCATTTATGCATTAAATTAGCATTTATTAATCCTAAGGTTTCTAAATTCTTCCAATCAACTAATTTTAAAATGTCAAAATAAGTAAAATCCTTTTTTCGAGAAATAATTTTCCTTGATCTGCAATCTGTTTTTTACGATCTGAATAATATTCTTTAAAATGAAAAAACACTCTATAACCTGTATTAGCAATTTTTTTTAAGTCATTAAATTTTCTAATATGAATATCACTAAAAATTTTCTCTTTAATTTCTTTTTTATCCATTTTTTCTATGTTAAATTCTTCATGAATAAATTCTTTATGAATACCATCCCTTTGTGCAATATTCCGCCACGTTATAACATCATCAATGCTTTCATAAAATTCTTTACAAACAAACATCACCCTACCAATATCTATCAATTCTAAATATATACAAATCTTTTCTCTCCATATGTCTTGTGGTAATGCTTCTAGTTTTTCCCTTAATTCTTTTTTGTTCTTATCTTCTTTTTTGTTCTTATCTATTGGTTTTAACAAACCCCATATAAAATTTACTATCATGGGAATATTTTATCATAGATAAAATAAACTTAAAACTATTAAAAATATTTTTATTAACAAAAGCTTAATTTTAAATAGAAAAAACAACCCTTTCTTCAATAAAAATTTTATTTTCTATTTCTTTAACTCCAAAATCTTTTAATCTATCAATACAACTCTCTATAACATCTTCTGGAGTAGAAGCTCCTGCTGTTAGACCTATTTTAGATACATTTTTAAACCAATGAAAAAATATCTCAGAAGGATCATTGATAAGAAAAGCTTTCACTCCATTTTTCAATGCAATATCTTTTAATTTATTAGAATTGGAACTCATAGAATCTCCAACGATCAATGCTAAATCTACTAAATCAATAATACTTTTAAAAGCATTCTGTCTATTTGAAGTTGCATAACATATGGATGATAATGATTTTATATCTGGATATTTTTTTTTCAACTCTTCTTCTATAATTTTAACATCATCACTACTAAAGGTAGTCTGTATAAGATATACAAGCTTTTCTCTTTTAGAAAAGTTTAATTTTTCTATATCTTTCAAACTCTCAACTACAAAAATATCTTTTTCAGCTTCTTTCTTAGTAGCTATTACTTCTATATGCTTTTTATCACCTATAAGAATTATCTTATATCCTTTTTGACTATACTCTACAACAGCTCGATGGTTTTTAGTAACTAAAGGACAAGTAGCATCTATTTCAAAAAGAGATAATTTTTTTGCTTCTATTCTATCATCAGGAGAAACACCATGAGCAGAATATATAATTTTTGAATATTTCGGAACATTTTTTAAATCTTCTACAAAAATAATCCCTTCTTTTTTTAAAGAATCAATAACCTGTTTATTATGCACTATGTAATGTTTGACATAAATAGGCGATCCCCATTTTTCTAAAGACCTCTTCACTATCTTTATAGCTCTTACTACACCAGCACAAAAACCTCTAGGTTTTACTAAAAAAAGTTTCATATTATTTTGCTACCTCAGCAGCACATCTAAATCCATATGTACTATTAAAAGCTCCTGGATTATTTCTATGTCTATGAGCACATCTTAAATCTTCCTTTAAACTCTTCCAACACCCTCCTCTTAACACTCTATACACACCTTGAACTGGTCCTTTTGGATTTTCTGGTTCTTGAGAAGAGGTATCATAATAATTATAAGCATACCAATCTTGACACCACTCATAAATATTTCCAGCCATATCATAAAGACCAAAGCCATTAGCAGGATAACTCATAACACTAGTAGTATCAGAACTAAAAAAGTTAGCTAAGGTATGATCTATTTTATCTCCGAAAGGATAAATGCTCTCTTCTAATCCACCCATAGAAGCTATCTCCCATTCAACTTCTATTGGAAGTCTTTTCCCTACCCATCTTGCATATGCTACAGCTCCATACCATGTAACTCCAACTACAGGATGTTTTATATATCCAGACTCAATAATAAAACTACCACCTTTTTTCTTTATCCTAGAATCTCTTAATCTAATAATATCGTTGTTGTTAACATCTTTTTCTCCTCCCAAAGTTCTTAAAAATCTAACAAACTGTTCATTAGTTACAGGATGAATATCTAAAGCAAAACTAGAAATAGTAACAGTATGAGCTGGTCTTTCATCTCTAGCTCCATTATTACTTCCTCTTTTATAAGTACCACTTGGAATTATTTTCATTTCTGTAAGCAGAGGTTTTACATCCTTAATCTCCTCTTTTTTTGGTTCATAATGAGATACACTTAACTCTTTTTGAAAGATAAGAGAAGGATCTGTTTCATATACAGGACGATCTATCTTTTGTGGCTTTATAATAGGATGAGGTTCATTAAAATCTACCTCCTCCTTATCATCAGAAGAAAATTCAAAAGATAACTGCATTGCATTTTCCACCTTTTTTTCTACTTCATTCCAAGAAAGAACATCTATATTGGAAGATGATAAATTTTCTGGGAAGAGAGAACTATTCAATGCATCTAATAATCTCGTTGGTCTTTTAGAAGGATCTTTATGTAAACATCTACAAACCAACAAATCCCAATTCAACTTATAATGAGGAGCTATTTTTGATGGCATTTCAAAATATCCTTCAGGATAATCTTTAGTTATCAAATAATAAACTAATACTCCAAATGCATAGCTATCTGTTTTTATTGTAACTTCTTCCATTTTTTTTTGTTCTGGAGATAAAAAATAAAAATTCTTTAAAGAACTTTCTAAATTTTTTTTTAAAACTATCTTTTTACCAATCAACTTATTCATTGCAAAATCTGAAATAAAAAGATGTATATTTTTATTTTTTTTAACAAAAATATTGGATAGTTTTAAACCTCCATGGATAATAGGTTCCGATCTGATAAAATTATCATGAGCATAATCTAAAGCTGAGGCAATCTGTTTTAAAATAATCTCTAAATTTCTTTCAGAAAAGTTCTGTTTTACAGATAAAAATTGTTCTAAATCAACTTTTTCATTATCTTCATTTAACACAGAATCCATAACTAAAAAATATCTTCCCTCAGAACAAGAGATATTATGTAGTTTAACAATAGATGGATGATCTAATTTAGCAAGTATGCCTATATCCTTTTCAAAATTTTTAACAAAATTAACATCTTTTGAAATATCTTCAGGAAGTAATTTAATAACATATTTTTTTTTCATAAATTTATGTTCTGCTAAATAAATACTTCCAAAAACACCTTCTCCTATCTTTTTTAAAATTAAATAATCTCCTATTGATTTAAAATCCATAATTTAACTTCCCTCTTTTCAAACTAAATAACTTTTAAAAACTTAGCAAAATACCATGCTAAAACCATTAAAACAAGAGATAGTCCTATCCAAATGATATTAGAATATTTATAACTAGAAGAATTAGTATTTCTTATATCTATTGTTCCAATTCCATAATCATATTTTTCCTCTTTTTTCTTCATATTAAAAGCATGCGGATTATCTCTAATAATCTTTTCCCCATCAAATCCTAAAAAATTCCCATATTGTTTAATAAATCCAAGAGCATAAACAGGAGATAAATACTGTCCAATTTCTCCCTCTTCTATTGCTTGCAAATAAATCATTCTTATGGATGTTGCATTTTCTACCTCTTTTAAAGAGAGATGCATCTCTTTTCTTTTTTCCCTAAATTGTTTCCCTAAATCTTTTATAGCTGTATCCATATTATTCTCCCTTTTTACATTTTTTCTAGTATCTCAAAACTCTTTTTAAAACACAAATATTCTTGTTTTTTTTTCAATTTAACTTATAATAAAAAAATGAAAAAATCTTCAAAACTTTTTTCTAAAAAAATAGATCTAAAACTAAAAGATAAGTTGAAAAAAGATTTATCAGATCAAGGATTTGAATTTTTTACTACTAAATATTCTATATTCTCTGCTAAGAAAGATAGAATAACATGCACTTTATATCACTCAGGTATGCTAGTAGTTCAAGGAAAAGATAAAGATAATTTTATTGAATTCTATTTAGAACCCCAAATACTTAAAAGCTTTGAATATACACACCCAGAACTTTATACTGATATGACACCCAGAATAGGAGTAGATGAAGCAGGAAAAGGTGATTTTTTTGGTCCTTTATGTATAGCTTCTTTATATACAGATGATGTTGGAATAAAAAAACTGATCTCTTTAGGAATAAAAGATAGTAAAAAATTAACAGATAATTCCATATTAAACATAAGCAAAAAATTAAGAAAAGATTTTCAATACTCTTTTGTAACCATATATCCAGAAAAATATAATAACCTATACAAAAAATTTAAAAATCTAAATCTTCTTTTAGGATGGGCACACTCTTTAGCTATTTACAATCTCTTTCAAAAAACATCTTGTAAAAATGTTATTATTGATCAATTTGCTAAAAAATCAATAGTTTCTTCTTTTATTTCAAAAAAAAATCTAAAAATAGATTTACGGCAAGAACATAAAGCTGAAAGTGATATTGTCGTAGCTGCTGCTTCTATTATTGCAAGATCTCTTTTTTTAGAAGGACTTGCTAAGTTATCTGAAAAAATAAATTACAAACTACCAAAAGGAGCTAGTTCTAAAGTTATAGATTCTGGGGTATTTTTAGTTAATAAACATGGGAAAGATATCTTAAATAAAATATCTAAAATCCATTTTAAAACTTATCAAGAAATTTTAAAAAATTAAAATAAATTCTTTTATTTTTAAAAACTTAATAATTAAATCCTTATAAAAAATTCTTTTTTATTTAATTAAAAGCAAAAAAATATTTTAATCTTAACAAAATAATAAAAATATAATAAAATAAAAGTAGCCAAAAGGGCATAATAATAAGGAGTAATAAAATGAAAACATTATTAAAAAAAATAGCTAAACTTGAAACCAAATTAGATTTTTATGAAACAGAATTTAACAATTTAAATTCTCTTTTAAAAAAATGTGGATTTCAAAATGGAATTAAATCTCTAAAAGAATCAGCATACATACTTTTAGAAGAAAACATATTAAAAATGAAATTATGACAACAATTTTAAAACTAAAATAAAAAGTTAATGAGAAGCAGTATATTAAGGAGGTTAATGAAATTTATTTTTCGCAGATATAATAAAAAAATGATTACGTGTTATAGAAAAGAAACTAAGAATGCATTATTTTTTTTAAATTAAGAAGATCGCATTAATGAATGCTCACACATATTTACGAAAAAGTAAAAAAGAAAGCCAACGATTTTAATCGTTGGATGAATTTTTAAAAAAAAATCTTGAATTATATGTTTTTAATACATATATTTTTTTTTATGA
>LJUH01000020.1 GCA_001303765.1 Chlamydiae bacterium SM23_39 | reverse complement strand
TAGAATCTAAACATCTTGCTTTTGAAAAGATGTTAGATAAACAACACCTGACAGAAAAAGGTGATGAAAAAACCTGTATGTAAGGTCAGGTTCTATCTAGGACAAGTAAGTCCTTGTGATTTTTTCAAAGCATTTGGAAAAAATTTTCCGAGATTTTTTGAAGTTACATTTTGGTATTGTGTAAATGAAACAAAAAAAATTTTTTGTAAAAAAAATGAAAATATACCTAAACCTTCAGAGGATCAAAACATTATAACAAAAATAAAAAATGATACTGTAAATACTTTTAAAGGAGCTCAAAAAATAATAAAATTCACAAAAACTGTAGGAGAATTAACACAATGAATGCAACTACATTATTTATAAAATTAAATGAATTAAAATTACAACCTTTACAGCAAAGGATTGAATTAAAAAAATATTATTGTAATCATATGGATACAATAGAACAATTAAAAATTGACATACTCCAACGACTAAAGTCAGTTGGAGTATGTCAATTCTTATTTAATCTGTGTTTGTACTCTTTTTATTTTCATGATTTTTCTAAAAAAAATAACTTGGAATAACTTCTTTTTCTTTTATTTGAAATATCTTATTCCATTCTTTAAAATATTCTTTATCTTGCAATATAGTTAAAGTCTTTTTAATCGTCTTTTTATTATACCATCTATAAAAATAATACCCTAAATTTAATTTTATCCCTAAAATTATTCCAAGAGCAATAATACCCACTCCAATAATAGATGAAATAGGCACCTTATAATAAAATGAAAAAGCAGCAAAAAAAATTCCCCCTAAGGATAAAATAATAGGTAGACAGATAGATATTATTAATTTTTTACCTTTTACTCTATCATATCCTTCAGATTCATACCTAAATGATAAAATATATAAATTATCCATTACAACTTTATATTTTTTATATATGCTATCATTTCCTGTTTTTCTTTTTTGAAATTTCAACAATTTTTCTATCTCAAGCTGCATGGAAAAAATTGTTTTCGAAAAATCTTTATTTAATTTAACCTCTTGATAATTAAGATATTTTCCTAAGCCCTTTAAATATGTTTCACAATCTTCTCTACTAAAAGATGCAGGATACATTATAATTTTCTACTTTTTCTTAACTTTTTAAGAGCTTCCTTTAAAAATTCTTTATCTTTTTTGTGAGCTCTTTCGATAAAAACTTTTCCATTTAAATGATCATTTTCATGCATTAAAACTCTAGCTCTAAAATCATAAAAATCTTCGGATATTTTTTTACCATTTATATCTAACGCTTCAACATGAATCTTTACAGGTCTTTCTATCTCTATATGGATTCCTGGAAAAGATAAACACCCCTCAACCATAACATCCTTTTCTATGCTTGGATTAGAAAAGATTGAATTTATATAAATCTCCGGATCACCTAATACAATCTCTCCTTTATCATTTTTAATCTCAGGTCTTAAAACTAAAATTTTAATAGCCTCGCCTATTTGATTTGCTGCTAATCCCACACCATTATATGCATCCATAGTCTCTATCATATCATATGCCATCTTTTTTATATTATCAGTTATCTCCTTAATCTCTATGGCTTTTACCTTTAAAATAGGATCTGGATAATATTTGATATCTAACTTCACTTTTCCTCCTTCTCAAAAAAAACTTTTTCAGCTTTTTCTTTTTCTAAAGCTCTTTTTCTACCTAATCCTGAAGACCAAAAAGATAAAATAAGGCAAGATATCAAAAAAATAGTAGCAAAATAAATAGTTATCTTTTTTAAAACATCAGCGGTAGCAGTTCCAAATACAGAATCTCTAGTATCATCTCCAAAAGAAGCCCCTAACCCCATACTTTTAGAATCTTGCATTAATACAATAAATATCAAAAGAATACAAACTATAAAAAAAACAAATAAAAAAAAGTAAAAAATAAAAGACATTACTATACTCCTACAGAATTTTTAATAATCTCTAAAAAACTTTCTAAGTCTAAAGAAGCTCCTCCTACCAATACCCCATCAATATCTTTCTGTTTTAATAAAATAGAAACATTTTCAGGAGTTACAGATCCTCCATAAAGGATATAAATGTTGTCAGCACATTTTTTCCCAAAAAGTTGTTTTAAATATTCTCTTATAAATTTATGTATTTTTTCAGCATAAACAACGGTAGCTGTCTCCCCCGTCCCAATAGCCCAAATAGGTTCATAAGCTATTTTTATATTTTCAACATCCTCTTTAGAAATCTTATCTAAACATTCTTTAATCTGCTTTTTTAATACCTCTTCAGTCTTATTCTTATCCTTTTCCTCTTTTGTTTCCCCTATACATAAAATAGGCATTAAATCATCTTGTAATGCCCTTTCTACTTTTTTATTAATAAAATCATTTGTTTCATGAAAAATTTGTCTTCTCTCAGAATGTCCTAAAATAACAAATTCAGCTCCTGCTTCTTCTAACATAATTCCTGCTATCTCCCCAGTAAATGCTCCTTTTCTAGCATCATTCATATTTTGAGCTCCTATTATTATTTTTGTCTTCTCTGCAGCTTTACTTGTAGGATGAATAGAGGTAAAGGGAACAGCTAAAAGAACATCTACATCACAATCAGTAATCTCAGGTGCCAGTTTTTTAATAAAACCAAGAGATTCTTCAATAAGTTTATTCATCTTCCAATTACCTACAATCATATACTTTTTTTTCATAAAATACCTTAATTTAAAAAATTTATACTACCAATATAAATAAATTGCAAGATTTAAAAGTTGATATTAAAATATAAAAAATGGAAAAAAAAGTTTTTACAGTATCTGAGATTACCAACATAATAAAATCTCTTTTAGAATCCAAATTAAATAATATTTTAGTAAAAGGAGAGGTAAGCAATCTAAAAAAACACTCTTCTGGTCATATATACTTTAGTTTAAAAGATGAAGATGCACAAATATCTCTTGCTCTTTTTAAAAATAAAGCTTTAAAAATATCTAACATTCCAAAAGATGGAGATAAAATAATAATATATGGAGATTTAACTATTTATCCTCCTAGAGGAAGTTATCAAATAATAGTAAGAGAAATAGATTTTTTAGGAATAGGAGAACTTTTATTAAAACTGCATCAATTAAAAGAAAAATTAAAAAATAAAGGATATTTTGATAAAAAAAATAAAAAAATAATACCTAAATTTCCAAAAAAAATTGGAGTTATTACTAGCCCAACAGGAGCTGTTATAAAAGATATTTTAAATGTTTTAAATAGAAGGTTTCCTAATTTCCATCTAATCTTAAATCCCGTAACAGTACAAGGAGAGACAGCTAAAGAAGAGATAGCTTCTGCAATAGAAGATTTTAATAAACATGATTTAGTCAATGTTATAATACTTGCAAGAGGAGGTGGCAGCATTGAAGATTTATGGGCATTTAATGAAGAGATGGTTATAGAAGCTATTTTTAATTCTAAAATACCTATTATCTCAGCAGTGGGACATGAAACAGATACAACCCTATCTGATTTTGTTGCTGATATAAGAGCTCCTACACCATCTGCTGCTGCTGAAATTGTAATCTTTGAAAAAAGAGATATAGAAAAAAAATTAGATATATATAAAGAATCTTTAATACAAAATATAAAAGCTAAAATAAAATACCATAAAAACAGTATAAAAAATATTTTAACTCATCCAACTTTTTACTATTCAAACACCCTCTTAATAAAACATTTTCAAAAGATTGATGAGATAAAAAATAATATTTATTCGATAATGGAAAATATTTTAAAAGATAAAAAAAACAAAATCTTTTTATTGCAAAATAAACTTCAATATTCCTCTTTAAAAAACCAAATTTTATTTTTTAAAGAAAAAATAAACAGTATTTCTAAAAATATTGATATAAGAATCAAAAATAAAATTTTTGAATATAATGAAAAATTAAAAAAGATAATTCCTTTAAAAATTTTTATTTTTTATGTAAAAAAAATAATAGATAAAAAAAAAGAACAATTAAAAAAAATAGAATCTCACCTCTTTTCTTTAAATCCAAAAAATATTTTAAGGAAAGGATATAGTATTCTCTTTTCTGAAAAAGATGATTCCATTATCCTTTCTTCTAAAAGTGTATATAAAAATCAAAAAATTTATGCACTTTTACATGAAGGTAAGATAAAATTAAAAGTTGAAGATTATGAATAAAAAAGAAGATTCATTTGAAAAAGCATTTGAACGTTTAGAAGATATTTTAAAAATATTAAATGAAGAAAAAGTATCTTTAAAAGAATCCTTAAAATTATTTGAAGAAGCTGATTCACTTATAACAGACTGCAGTGAAAAGTTAAATTCTGCAGAACAGAAAATAGAGATTCTTATAAAAAAAAGAAATAACTTGGAATTAGATTTAGATAATAATCCTAAAAAAGAACTTTTTTCTCCTAAACTTCAAACGGATAATGAATAAATCTATATTAAAAAATATAAAGGATCCAAAAGATTTAAAAAATCTTTCCTTAAAAGATCTCGAATACCTATCTTCTGAGATAAGAAATAGGATAATAAGAGTTTTATCGAATAATGGTGGTCATCTATCCTCCAACTTAGGAATAGTAGAGTTAACAATAGCTCTTCATAAAACATTTGATTCTCCTAATGATAAATTTATTTTTGATACCAGCCATCAAACATACCCACATAAAATAATAACAGGAAGAAATGAAATTTTTGATTCTCTTAGAAAATTTAAAGGTATTTCTGGCTTTTCAAATCCCTTAGAATCTCCTCATGATATTATATTATCAGGACATAGTGGAGCTGCTTTATCAACCTCATTAGGTATAGCTAAAGCAAGAGATTTTTATTTAGAAAATTTTTATGTTATTACAATAATTGGAGATGGAAGTTTAACATGCGGCCTCACCTTAGAAGGGTTGAATAATAACTTTGAAAAATTAAAAAATTTTATAGTTATTTTAAATGATAATAAAATGGCTATATCAAAAAATGTTGGAAACATAAAAAATATTTTAAGTAGAATTATCAACAGTCCTACTGCTAACAAAATATATTTAGATTTTCAAAATTTTCTTTCTAAAATACCTAAATGTGGTTCTTTATTTGCTAACCAAGGAAAAAAAATTAAAGAATCTATAAAAAATATTTTTAGTTCAGCTATTTTTTTTGAACAATTTGGATTTTCTTATGTAGGACCTATAGATGGTCATAACATAAAAAAACTGATAAATACTTTTTCTAAACTAAAAAACATAGAAAAACCTGTTATAATACATGTTATCACTGATAAAGGAAAAGGATTATCTATAGATAATCCTCCAATATATCATGGAGTTTCACCATTTAATATTAATAATGGAAAATTTTATTTCTCCTCTTCCAAAAACACCTTCCCTCAAATTTTTGGGAATTTTTTAACCTATTTAGCTGAAAAAGATCCTACAATATTTGCATTAACTCCTGCTATGTTAAAAGGATCTAATTTAATAGAATTTAAAAAAAGATTTCCTAACAGATGTTTCGATGTAGGGATAGCTGAAGGTCATTGCATCACTTTCTCAGGAGGTCTTTCTTCCATAAAAAAATCCAAATTTTTTAAAGATAAAAAAATAAAAGTAGTAACAGTTATATATTCAACTTTTTTACAAAGAGCTTTTGACAATGTATTTCATGATATATGTATACAAAATAATCCTCTTATATTAGCAATAGATAGAGCTGGATTATCAGGTCCTGATGGGACTACTCATCATGGAATATATGATATAGGTTTTTTATCTTCTATGCCTAATATGACTATAGTACAACCCAGAAATGGAGATCTTTTAAAAGAGCTTCTTCTATCCTCTTTTTCTTGGAATATACCTATATCTATCCGTTATCCAAATATCAAAACAGAAATTACAAAAACTAAAATAGAAAAAAGAAAATATAATAAGGGAGAGATCCTTTGCACAGGGAAAGATATCTTAATTATAGCTGTTGGACATCTATATAAAAAAGCTTTTCAGGTAAATGCTATTTTAAAAAATTATAATATGAAAGCAACTATTGTAGATCCTATATTCATAAAACCTTTAGATAAAAATCTTTTTTATAATCTTTTAAAAAAACACAAATATGTTGTTACCATAGAAGAACATTCTATAACTTCTGGCTTTGCATCTATATTTAATTCATTTTTTACAAAGTTATCATTAGATAAAACTTTTTCTTTTTCAAATAAAATATTGAATCTAGGTATTCCAAATAGATTTATATTGCATGGTCAAAATGAAGATCTTTTAAAAAATATAGGATTAGATGCTGAAACTATTGCAAAAAAAATAGTAAAAACGTTTGAATTAACTAAGGATTTAAAAAAATATGATTATAGCAATTTTTCCTAAAAAAGAAGCTTTTTCCTTAGCTAAAAAAGTCTCTTCTTTTTTTAAAAAAAATAAAATAAAAATAGTTGCAGATGATTTTTTATCAAAAAAAATAGATGCTTTGCCTCTTTCTAAAATAGATCCCAAAAAAATAAATTTTTTGATATCTATAGGAGGCGATGGATCTATATTATCACTTCTACATAGATATTTAGATTTAAACATTCCTTTAATAGGCATTAACATAGGACAAATAGGATTTATGGCAGATATACCTGTTTCCGATTTATCTCCTAGCCTTCAAGATATTTTAGATAAAAATTATAGAATAGAAAAAAGATTAATCTTAGAAAGTAAAATAAAGTCAAAAACATTTTATTCAGCTAACGAGATTCTTATTCACAGAGGGAAAAACAACAAATTAATAGAGATAGCTGTATATGTAGATAAAAAATATTTAAGTACTTTTTCTTCCGATGGCCTAATTTTAGCAACACCTAATGGCTCTACTGCTTACTCATTATCAGCAGGAGGCCCTATTATAAGTCCAGAACTAGAAAATGTTGTGTTAACATCTATCTGTCCTCATACTCTTTCAATACGTCCTATAGTTTTATCTTCTAATTGTGAATTTCAAATGGTATATGCTTCTCAACACTTATATCCAATAGAGTTAATTTCTGATGGAATACATTCCTATTCAATGAATTTTAATGATAGTGTAAAAATAATGAAAAGCAAAAAAACATTTAACTTAGTAAAATTAAATCGACATGATTATTTTTATACTTTAAATTCAAAGTTAAAATGGTCTGGAAAAATGGCAGATAATTAATTTTGTTTTTTAAAAAAATAACTAAAGTTTTTATTCTATTTGTCATAAAAAAAACTTTTCAAAGATCCTACAAATTCATATAGCCATAATTTAATTGCCTTGAAAAAGCCCATCAATATAAACATTTCTATAAACCAAATCTTATATTTTTTTCTTATCTCTATCGCCAACTCAAAATCCCCAGGAGAGCATTTTTTTATTATTTCTTTTGCTAATTGTTTTTTAACTTTTAGGGATAAAACATCTTTTTTTATAGAATCTTTTTCTAATAATTTTAGGCTTTTATCAGCTAAATATATTTTATTTTTATTAATTAATTTTTCTATAGCACTGTTATAATTATTAGTAGCACTGTTATAATTATTAGTACTGTTACAATTCTGCAAATAAGTTAATTTGTCTTCATCTTCCATGCTATCACTTTCTAAAATATGAGTTATAAAAATTTCTTTTAGTTCTGTTGTTAATGACAACTTATTATCATTACCAATTATATCTTCACAAAACTTTTCAAAATCACCTGGTTTAGAAAATTGATATAAAATATTTTCGAACAATTTTATAAAAACATCTCTTTCTTCTTTATCAATTAGATCTTTAAACAATTTATCAAAATATGTTATTTTTTGATTTTCTGTATAAAATTTTTGCAAAAAATATATTATTTGCTCAAAATTATTTTCTAGAAAAAACTTTTCATCACAAAGTTGATAAGAAGGAATTTGAGATTGAGAATATCTATTATCAATAATATGAAATGTTCCTTTAGTTTTTTCTATGATTATTTCTATAATCTTATTTAATAAGGAATGATCTGCTCTTTTATCTCTAGACTTTTTTTTTAATAGATCTACTAATAAAGATATATCATCTATTTCTTCTATATTTGTTTCTTTCTCTTCAACTGTTTTTTTAAAATACTTTGAATAGAGATTATTTTTTATTATATTTTCATTACATGAGTTATGCAAAAAAACAGGTATAATAAATGAATATAATTCTGTAATTTCTTTTATTTTAGCATCACCAATATATATTGTTTTTTCTACTCTAATTGCTTCTAAATACTTAGCCGATTCTGACCATTTCCAATATTTGTTGTTCTTAAAATCTATTTTTTTCTCGCATAAACACTTTGCATTTTCGAAAATATGAAAATCCTTTGTATCGAGTACCTTCCTATCTTTAGAAAAAAACAAATTTTGATGTTCAACTGATGTGCTTTTTTCTCTTATAATTAAACTCATATTAGTAGTCCTTCTATAAAAAATTAACCAATTTATTGCTTTTTATAAAACAAATTTTTTAAAAATAATAAAATATTATAAAACCAAATGCTGATTTGTAATTCTAATTTCGTCCAAGACCATTTTTCATAATGTTTATTCAAAAATTCTTTAGAAAGTTCTATAAAGTCTTCATCACAGCATAAATATTTATTAATTAATAATCTAGGAATATCTGATTTTTGTTTTTCTTTAGAAGTTAACATGTCAAATAACTTAAAAGACTTACAAAATACCCCATATCTTTCATCTTCATTTAAACCTTTTTTATTTTTGCATGAAATAATGAAGTGGTCGATATATTTATTTTTTTCTTCAGGTTTTTTCATTTTGCTAACTTTTTCGACTTTTTCGTATGCTTTTTGAAATTCATTATTTTCTATATATTTTTCAAATAAACGATAATCCAATGCCTCTTGTTCTATATATTCTTCTGTGCTATAAGTAGATAGATTATATTTTTTTTCATCAATAAAATTTTTTAAAAGCTTCTTTTGGTATTTTTCTTTGCAATGATTATAATGAATATAAAATAATGGATTATTAAAAGTTTTCTTTATTTTAATTAAAGTTTTTGCTGAGTTATCATATGTCCAAACTTCTATTGCATAGGCAGTTACTAATCTCAATTTATTATGTTTTACAAATGCTGAATCTTCACAATCCTGTCCTAATTTACACTCTTTTTTCAATTCCGATATCTTTTTATATGTATTATTATTATCTGTATTATTATCATCGTACTGAAAATAAACTTTTTTATATACAATATTTTTTTTATTAATTTCAATAGACATAATTACCTTTTTTATTAAAATTATAACATTAATTAAATTTAATTTAAAGAGTTAATTTGTAAAATTAATACAAATAATTTGAAATATACCTAAAAATATTAAAAAAATATTTTTATACTATATTTAATCCTAAAAAAAGCCTTTCTAGACAATTTTTTAATTTAATATTCAACCTTACACCTTCTCTAACCTCTGCTATTAACTTTTCCACCTCTTGCGTAGAAGGAAAATTTTCTTTTGTTTGCATAACTTCTATTCTATCTTGAAAAAAAATAAATTCTTTATTTAATTTATTTTTCAAAATATAAATATCTCTATACCAAATAAATACGTACATTAAAAATAGATCTATCTCTTTAAAAACTTTATCTTCACTTAAAGAAAAAAAACTCTTTTCTAACGTATCTATCTCATTTTTAAGATCTTTGTATAAAATAGCATCTTTTGATAAGATATTTAACAAAATTTGAGTTTTATCATCATAATCTACAAAATTTGCTATCTCACAAGCTTTAGATACTGATCCTTGTGATAAAAGAGCTATTTTTAAAGATTCTTTCTCAGTTTTCCCCCATTTCTGAAGAAGAGCTTTAATCTCATCTTCAGCAATAGGATAAAATTTTAATAAAGAAGTTCTAGATATCACAGTTGGTAAAATATTTTCTAAATTAGATGTTATCAAAATCATATAACTATCATAAAAGGGTTCTTCTAAAATTTTTAAAAGTGCATTAGAAGCTTCATCTTGCATAAACTCTACATTATCTATTATGAATACCTTAGATTTAGCTTCAAAGGGAGCTAAAGATGCTTGATGTATAAGCTCTTTAATTGAAGCAATGGGATGAATAGACATCTTACCAACAGGTCTAAAAATATGAAGGTCGGGATGGTTTTCATCCATTATTTTTTTAAAAATATCATTTTTCGAAAAATCATCACTCATCAAATAAAAAGCCAGTGTCTTAGCAAATAAGAACTTACCTATCCCATCAATGCCAGAAAATAAAAAAACATTAGGAATTTTTTTTGTGTTTATTAATTTTGTAAGGTAGTTTTTTATATGATCATTTCCAATAATATCATCAAACATCAAAATATCTCTATTTCTTTCAACTTATTTATTATTGCATCTTTAGCTATCTCAAATACCTCATCTTCTGATTTATCAGCATCTATTTCAAAAAATCTCTTTTTTTCCATATTTATTAAAATATGATACCCCTCTTTAACTTTTTTATGAAAAGAAATTTTTTCTAAGTCCAATCTATCTAAATCCTTAACCCTTTTAAGACCTATTTCAGGAGTTACATCTAAATAAATAGTAAAATTGGGATTAAGACCTTGAGTAATAAAATTGCAAATGTTTTTTACCTCTTTTAATCCTATTCCCCTAGCATATCCTTGATATACAATAGTTGAATCATTAAATCTATCACATAAAACAATCTTTCCATTATTTAATGCTGGGTTAATAACCTCTTCAATATGTTGAGCTCTAGCAGCTAAAAAAAGGGATAATTCAGCAAAATATGAAATTTTTTCTCTTTTTAAATTTAATAAGATATCCCTTATCTTTTCTCCTATAAAAGTGCTTCCTGGCTCTCTTGTTTTTATAAAAGCTATCTTCTTTTTTTGTAAAAAAGATCCTATCTTATCTATTAAAACAGTTTTTCCAGAACCTTCACCGCCTTCAAATGTAATAAAAAAACCCTTCATTTTAAGAATCTATAGCTTCAATTTTTTGAATACCTAAAAGCTTATCATTAGGTTTTAAATTAACCAACCTTACACCTTGAGTAGATCTACCCATAACTCTTATCTGCTTCATCTTCATTCTAATAGTTTGTCCTAATGAAGTCATTAAAAGAGCTCCATCTTGATCTCCTACAACAATAGCTCCAACAACTTTTCCATTTCTCTTGCTTGTTAAAATAGATCGAACACCTACAGCTCCTCTATTTGTCTTTCTAAAATTTTCTACTTTAGATCTCTTACCATATCCATTTTCACAAACAATTAACACAGTCTCATCTCCATTAACAACTTCGCAAGAAACTACTTTATCCTCTTTATCTTTAAGCATAACACCCCTTACACCTCTAGAAACTCTTCCTAAAGGCCTAAGAATAGAATGGTCAAATCTTACAGCCATTCCATTTTTTGTAAACAACATAACCTGTTGCTCTCCTTTAACTAACCTAGCTGACATCACCTCATCACCCTCATCTATTTTGATCGCGTTTATCCCTTTCTTCCTAATATTTCCATAAAAAGATAGATGTGTTTTTTTAACAACTCCTTTTTCTGTAGCCATCAATATATAAGAATCCTCTTCAAAAGATTTTACTTTTAATATAGCTGCAATTTTTTCATTTTTCTGTATGTTTTCCAATAAATTTATAAGAGGTCTTCCTTTAGATCTTCTTCCAGTTTCAGGAATCTGCCATACTTTTAACCAATAACATCTACCTAAAGAGGTAAATATTATTAGATAATCATGAGTAGAAGCTATATATACACTTTTCAAAATATCGATCTCTTTTTTCATTTCCATTCCAATTATTCCTTGACCTCCTCTTCTCTGTTCTTTAAAAGAAGTTATAGGCATTCTTTTTATATAATCATCTTCAGAAACAGTTATAACAACTTGTTCATCAGTTATTAAATCTTCCATCTGAAATTCAGTAGGTTCTTTTGATATTTTTGTTTTTCTTTTACCTTTATTCAATTTACTTAAATCGGAAAGCTCTGACTTAATAATATCTTTTACCATCTCTTCAGATGCTAAAACCGCTTTATAATGTTTTATCTTTTCTAAAAGATCCTTATGTTCTTCCTCTATTTTATCTCTTTCTAAAGAGGTTAGTTGGTAAAGTCTTAAATCTAAAACAGAAAGTGCTTGCTTTTCTGTAAAAGAAAATTTAGACATAAGTTGAATTTGTGCATTTTTTTTATCAGAGCTAGCTCTTATTATCTTTACAACTTGATCTAAATTATCTAAAGCTTTTAAATAGCCTTTTAAAATATGAGCTCTAATTTCAGCTTTTTTTAATTCAAATCTTGTTTTCCTTCTTATCACTTCTATTCTATGGTCGATCCAAGAAGAGATCAGTTCTTTAATATTCATAACTTTTGGAAGACCTTTATCCAAAGCCAACATATTACATCCAAATGTTACCTGCATATCGCTAAACTTATATAACTGATTTATTATAACCTCTGGCATCTCTCCTCTTTTTACCTCTAATACAATTCTAAGACCATCTTTGTCAGATTCATCTCTTATATCTGAAAGCCCTATTATAACTTTATCATTTATCAATGAAGCTATCTGTTCTATAAGTCTGGATTTATTAACTCCATATGGAATCTCATCTACCACTATAGATTTTTTACCAATAGTTTTCTCTTCTAAATCTAAAGAAGCTCTTAATAAAATCTTTCCTCTTCCAGTATTATAAGCATCTTTTACCCCATTTAACCCACAAATAATACCACCTGTTGGAAAATCTGGAGCAGGCATAATTTTCATGATATTTTCTATCGAAGCATTTTTATCTTTCAAAACTAATAATACAGCATCTATCAACTCTCCTAAATTATGTGGAGGTATATTGGTAGCCATTCCAACAGCTATACCTGAAGATCCGTTACATAAAAGATTTGGAAATTTAGATGGAAAAACTAAAGGTTCTTTTTTTGTTTCATCATAGTTTAAAACAAAATCAACAGTATCTTTATCTAAATCTTCCATAAGATTCATAGAAGCTAAAGTAAGCTTAGCTTCAGTATATCTCATAGCAGCAGGAGAATCTCCATCTATAGAACCAAAATTACCCTGTCCATTTATTAAGACATATCTCATATTCCAATTTTGAGCCATCCTAACTAAAGTTGGATAGATAACAGTTTCTCCATGAGGATGGTAATCTCCAGAAGTGTCCCCACAAATTTTTGCGCATTTTCTATGTTTAGCACCAGGAGAAAGATTTAATTGCCTCATAGCATATAAAATCCTTCTTTGAGAAGGTTTTAATCCATCTCTAACATCAGGAAGAGCTCTAGAAATGATAACAGACATAGAATATCTTAAATAGCTCTCTTTCATCTCCTCTTCCACATTTCTATGAATAATAGTTTCTTCGTGCATATCTGGCATAGACTTCCCCCTTTAAATATCTAAATTTTTAACAAACAAAGCATGTTGTTCTATAAACTCTTTTCTAGGTGCTACCTCTTCTCCCATCAACATAGAAAATATTCTATCAGCTGCTATAGCATCTGGAAGTGTTACTAAAACTAACGTTCTAGTTTCAGGATCCATAGTTGTCTCCCAAAGTTGATCAGCATTCATCTCTCCTAACCCTTTATATCTTTGTATCTCTATTCCCTCCCTTCCATTCTCTCTTAAAATATCTATCAACTCTTTAAGAGTGTATATAGAGATTGGTTGTTCATTTTCTTTTTTAAAAACAAAAATCTTACCATCAGGAATTATATATTTTTCAAAACTAATATTAAACGGTGATAAAGTTTTTTGAATTTTAAACATTTCTTTGGGATCAAATACATCAATATAGGGAAGGATTTTAGGTTTAAACTCTTCCACATTTTTATTCTCTTCTATCTGTTTTTGTTCATATTCTTTTTTTAGTTTTACCAACTCCTCTTCCGAGTATAAGAAAAAAGATCTATCTTCAAATTTTACTTGAAATCTAGGAAATTGTTCTCCTTTTTTAGCTTCTAAAAAATCTTTAAATGCGATAGATTTTCTTTCTATACTCATTTTCATACTTTCTATCTCTAAAATAGCTTTTATTAATTTATTTAAATCATTTTTAGATAATGATTCTTTTTCTCCTGATTTAGTTAATAAAATATCTAAAATTCCTAATTTTAAAAGATTTTCATCCATCTCTTTTTCTGAATGAATATATATTATATCCTTTTTTTTCTTTATTCTATAAAGAGGAGGTCTAGCAATATATACAAAATTATTTTCTATAAGATCAGGCATATGTCTATAAAAAAATGTTAATAAAAGAGTTCTGATGTGCGAACCATCAACATCAGCATCTGTCATAATAATAATTTTATGGTATCTTAATTTTTCTATATTAAAGTTATCTTTTCCTATACCACATCCTAAAGCTGAGATCATCGCTCCTATCTCATTATTTTTTAAAATCTTTTGAAGTCTTGATTTTTCAACATTTAAAATCTTTCCTCTTATTGGAAGTATTGCTTGAAATCTTCTATTTCTTCCCATTTTAGCAGAACCTCCTGCTGAATCTCCTTCTACTATAAAGAGTTCACAAAGTTCTGGATTAGTCTCTTGACAATCAGTTAATTTACCAGGTAATCTAGCACTATCTAATGAGGTCTTTCTTAAAGTTAACTCTCTAGCTTTCTTAGCTGCCTCTCGAGCTTGTGATGCTATTATAACCTTATCTGCTATCTTTTTAGCAATATGAGGATTTTCTTCTAAATAGGTAAACAACTCTTCTCCAACAACCTGTTGAACAACAGATCCAACATCACTATTACCTAATCTTTGTTTTGTTTGTCCTTCAAATTGAGGATTAGCTAGCTTAACTGAAATAACTGCAGTAAGCCCCTCTCTCATATCATCTCCTGTAATACTTGTTTTTATCCCTTTTAATAATTGATGGTTTTTTATGTAATTATTTAAAAGTCTGGTAAGTGCAGTAGAAAACCCCGTTAAATGGGTTCCTCCCTGTTTTGTAGATATATTATTAGCATAGCTAGCAATGGTTTCTCTATATCCATCATTCCACTGCATAGCAATTTCTACATCTATCCTCCCCTCATCTCCCTCTTTTTCTGCATGAAAGTATATTGGAGGAGAAAAGAGAACTCCTTTACTTTGATTTAGATAAGATACAAAAGAAGAAAGGCCCCCTTCATAATTAAAATGAACATCCTCTTTTTCTTCATCTATTTCATCTATAAAATGAATATTTATTCCCTTATTTAAAAAAGCAAGCTCTCTAAATTTTGTAAGTAAAATATCATAATCAAATTTAACACTAGGAAAGATAGAATCATCAGCCCAAAATGTTATTTTTGTTCCTCTTTTAGAAGTATCACCAATTATTTTAAGATCGGAAACTATTTGTCCTTTAGCAAATTCCATCTTATAAATTTTCCCATCTTTAAAAACTTCTACAATAAATTTTTTAGATAAAGCATTTACACAAGATACTCCCACACCATGTAATCCACCAGAAATTTTATAAGTATCTTTATCAAATTTACCTCCTGCATGAAGTATAGTCATAACTACTTCTAATGCAGAAACATCTTTTTTTCTTTTTGCTGATTCCTTTTCATGTTTTTGAATAGGAATACCTCGTCCATTATCTTCCACAGACACTGATTCATCTTTATTAAGCGATATATTGATTTCAGTGCAATATCCAGCCATAGCTTCATCTATACAATTATCCACCACCTCATAAATTAAATGATGAAGCCCTTCTGTACCTGTATCACCCACATACATTCCAGGACGTTCTCTTACAGCTTGTAATCCTTCTAATACTGTAATTGAGCTAGCATCATATCTTTTTTCTTCTTTCATAATTTTTTATCCAATTTTAAAAATTATATTTTTTATAAAATCCTTAGATTTTTTCTCTCGAATCTTTTTTAAAAGTTTTTTTTTTTCATATACTGATAAAATATTATTTAAAATAGAATTTTTAACTCTAATAACTAATATTTTATTTTCAAAAGAGATAACCTCAGTCATACTAAAAAGCTTTTCCCCTGCTACCTCTTCCCATATTTTATTTATATCTAACTTTTTTTTATCGGTTATCTTTTCCAAAATAGAGGGTAGCAATAATTTCATCTGTTTACTCCCAACATTTTTAGATCTTTTTTCTTCGATAAACTCTTTCAAATAACCCCCCTTATCTTTGGTATAACACCTTCTTGAAATATAGTCTATTTACCTTAAAAGATCAAGCTATTTTTGATATAAAAAATAGCCTCCTTAAAATCATTAAAAAAACCAAAATTAATTTGAAAAATTATTGTTTTTTCAAAAATTAATTTTATTTTTTAATAAAAATTTCAATTTTTTTTATGCTTTTAAAAACTTTTTATTTTTAAAAGAACTATTAAATGCTATAGATTTGTTAAAAGATTAAAAATCATCAGCAAAGAAATTTGGTTAAAAATTAATCTTATATCAGGTTTTTGTAATGAAAATAAGATTATGCACAAGGTCTAATATCTACTCTAGAAACCATTTTTTGTATTACAAAAAAACTAAAATAAGAAAATGATAATGTTAAAATTTCTTTTGAAATAGGAGGTATCCATAATTTAAAACCAATAAAACAAATGGTACCAACAATCATAGAAGATACAGCAGGTTTTATTGATAATTTTTTATAAAAAATAGCCATTGTACAAGGTATAAAAAGTATACTAACAAAAAATTCATAAGATTGAATCAAAACAAAAAGAATATTATTGAAAAAATAGGAGCATAACATAGCAGAAATACCTACTGTGAAAGTTATAATTTGAGATATTATTAGTTGATTTTTAGCAGTCTTATTTTTTAAAAAAATGAGATCAAAAGACAGATTTGATGCTATAGAACAGAGCAACGAATCTGCTGTTGATATTATAACCATTAAAATCGTGCATGCAAAAATAGTTGTTATTACAGGATTTGTAACAGCAGAAATTGTTGTCATTAAAACTCCTTTATTTGCTGAAATGTCCAAACCTAATTTTTTTGCAAGTACACCAAAATAGATAGCAAAAGAACAGCTAATCATCAAGATAACAGCAGCAATTATCCCAGCTTTAGATATAATTTTTGAATTTTTTGCAGAAAAACATCTTTGTCCCATATCTTGTCCTATAATCATGAATAAAAGAGGCATCAAAAGCCACCCTATCCAAGGAACATTTTTGTAAAAAGATCGAACATTGACAGTTTCTTGAGGTATTATTAAAAAACTTTTGCTAACAAAAAATACTAAAATTAAGGTTCCAACAATAAATATTGTTTGAACAATATCTGTATTAACAACTCCTTTAAAACCACCAATTGTTGTATATAAAATTACAACAAACCAAAAACTTAA
The DNA here is from genome assembly GCA_001303765.1 of Chlamydiae bacterium SM23_39. Taxonomy (GTDB): domain Bacteria; phylum Chlamydiota; class Chlamydiia; order Chlamydiales; family SM23-39; genus SM23-39. Next base: position 1,291 of record LJUH01000020.1, on the reverse strand, counting down.
AAATACATAGTTAAAATCAAAACCAATAGAAGCAAAAAATTTTCTTGCTGCAATGCCTTGGACAACTAAAATAAAAAATAATGTTGCAATGGATAAAATAGAAACAATTTGTCTTAATCTATATGATCCATAAACTTTTTGAAATAGTTCAGCTATTGTTTTTAAACCTAAGTTTTTTAATCTTGCTCCAAAACCTAAAGATAAAACTATTAATCCTAAGCTCATCCCTAAAGGGTAAAAAATAACTACCCAACCTTTTAAATAAGCTTCATCAGCTGAGCCTAAAAGAGCACCTCCTCCTAATTGCGTTGCAAGGAGAGTGAGAGTTAAAGAAAATATTCCAAGACCTTTTTTGCTTAAAAAATAATCTTCTACAGTTTCTGTTTTAACAGCAGCAGCCTTTCCTATAATGATATAGAGAATTATAAAAGCTAAAAGTAGTATAAAAAATAGTGCTGAAATCATTTTTAAAATCCTTTTTTTTAATTTTTATTAAAATTTTTTTTGAAAAATTTTAAATATTTTATCTTCACTAAAAAGTAAAAATTAATATTTAAAAATTAATGTTGAAAATGATGATGGCAATGATGAAGAAAAATAATATTTATTGAAAAATTATTTGAAAAATCTTTTATTTTCATCATTTTGCCCTCGTGTTAAAACTTTAGAATTCATTATATCAATAATCACCTGTTTTTGCAATCTATTTAATTCCATAAAATTTTAAAAAACTAAAAATTTTAAAATTTTTATTTTCTTCTGTTAAGAATTAACTGGTTTTAAATTTTCTTTATTCTTAAGTTTTCTAAGAGAATTCATAACAATGCCAACCAATTCAAAAGATAAATTACCTATTATAATAAATGAATAAGTAGAAATAATTTTATATAAAATGGAATGCGTTTTTAAGAAAATGACAAGACTAAATTCAGATAGTAAAGCAACTGATAACCTAACAGCAAATAAAACTAAAATATGTTTTACTAATTCAATTATTTTCTCTCTTAAAATAATTTTTTTATCACCTTTATATTGATCAATCAAAAAGATCATTAAGGGAGATTCTAAGATGGTGGATGTTGTAACAGAAAAAATAAAAGATAAAGAATATAATGAAACTTTTAAAGTTAAATTATTTATCTTTGTAAAGATAAAAAAGGAAAAAAGAGCTAATAAACTAGCAGTAATTACGAAAAAGTAAAAAAAGAAAGCCAACGATTTTAATTGTTGGATGAATTTTTAAAAAAAAATCTTGAATTATATGTTTTTAATACATATATTTTTTTTTATG
>LJUH01000064.1 GCA_001303765.1 Chlamydiae bacterium SM23_39 | reverse complement strand
TTGTATTTATTCATAAAAAAAATATATGTATTAAAAACATATAATTCAAGATTTTTTTTTTTAAAAATTCATCCAACGATTAAAATCGTTGGCTTTCTTTTTTGCTTTTTCGTAAACATCAATTATGAAAATCTATTTAATTAATTTAAAAGATTAGTTTAACTCAGAATTTATTATTTGTTAAAAATTTTTAGATAGCAACAGTAATAACTATTAAAAAATTTTATTGCATTAAAAAAATATTTAGGATTTTTTTAATATTTCTTCACTAAGTGATTAAAATTAAAATTGAATTAATAAAAAATTTATATTATATCTAAATTAAAAATATTTATTTTTAAAATAAAAGCTACCTATGTAAAAAGTAAAAAATATTGACAGGTAGCAATAAACAAGTTATCCTTTTTGAGTTATTAAACTTTTATGAGGACATGATGAGTATTTTTGATATATTCAAACCTTCCCCTTATATACAAGAAATTAAAGATGAAAAAATAGTAAGGAAAAAGTATCGATATTGGAGAATCAGAATTTTCTATTCGATGTATTTAGGATATGCTCTCTTTTATTTATCAAGAAAAAGTTATAACTTTGCTATGCCTTTTATAATACATGATCTTGGTTTTACAAAAACACAGGTTGGGATAGTAGGAAGCATGCTCACCATGACTTATGGTTTTAGTAAATTTATAACAGGAATAATGAGTGATAAATCTAATCCAAGATATTTTATGGCTATAGGGCTTATATTTACAGGTGTTTTCAACATATTATTTGGATTTTCTTCTTCTTTAATATTTTTTATTATTTTTGCTGGATTTAATGGATGGTTCCAAGGATTTGGCTGGCCTCCATGTGCTAAGCTCTTAACACATTGGTATTCTCATTCAGAAAGAGGAGCATGGTGGAGCGTTTGGAATACCTCGCATAATGTAGGAGGAGCTACCATCCCTGTATTAACAGCATTTATAGCTACCCATTTTGGATGGAGATATTCTATGTATTTGCCTGGAATAATCTGTATTCTAGGAGGTATATTTTTAATAAATAGACTGAGAGATACTCCTCGTTCTTTAGGCCTTCCTTCTGTTGAAAAATATAAAAAAGAAACTCTTCCCTCAAATAAAGAAAAAGAAACTCTTAAATTAAAAGATTTATTATATAACTTTGTTTTAAATAATAAATATATCTGGTTTTTAGCTATCACCTCTTTTTTTATATATGTTATAAGAACAAGTATTAATGATTGGAGCATGTTATTTTTAATAGAACAAAAAGGTTATTCTAAGTTAGTTGCTAGCTTAGGACCATGCCTTTTTGAAGTAGGGGGATTTTTAGGAAGTTTAACAGCTGGTTGGTCTTCAGATATATTAACAAAAGGTAAAAGAGGACCAATAAATTTTGTTTTTACTTTATTTCTTATATTAACATTATTAATATTTTGGCAATTACCAGCAATTTATGTAATAATAGATTATATTTTATTAACTTTAATAGGATTTTTTGTATTTGGACCGCAAATGTTAATGGGCATAGTAGCAGCAGAATCTTCTCATAAAAAAGCTGCAGGAACAGCTACTGGATTTATTGGTGTTTTTGGTTATGTAGGTGCTACAGCAGCAGGAGGGCCTTTAGGAAAGATAATAGAAAAATGGGGGTGGGGAGAAGGATTTTTTACAGTTTTAGTTTTATCAGGAATAATAGCTTTAATATTTTTTATATTTCTTCTACCTGCTAAAGCAAAAGTTTAAATATATGTTATGCTTTTAAAAAAGAGATTTTTTTATGTGTTGGATACCTCTTCATGTTCACTCTCAATTTTCTATTTTAAACTCTACCTTATCAGTAAAAAAGATTGCTAAAAAAGCAAAAGAATATTCTATGGAAGCTATAGCTTTAACTGATAGCGGAAATATGTTTGGACATGTAGATTTTTATAAAGCATGCAGATCAGAAGGTATTAAGCCTATTTTAGGATGCGAGATAAGAATAACTATCTCTAGATTAGAAAAGAAAAAAATAGTTGGAATGCCAACTTCTTTTCCCATAATACTTTTAGCTAAAAATAAAGAGGGATATAAAAATTTATCTAAAATATCATCCATAGGATATTTAGAAGGATTTTATTATTACCCAAGAATAGATAATGAGATCTTAGAAAAATATTCAACTGGTCTGATAGCTCTTATTGGTATTGATAGTTATATCTCATATTTAATCTTAGAAAAAAAAGAAGAAAAAGCTTTTTCCGAAATACTTTTTTATCAAAACATATTCAAAGAAGATCTTTATTTTGAAATAAAAAAAATGGCTATAAAGGAAGAAGAATTATCTGATTTAAAAGAATTCTGGGTTAAAAAAAAAGCTGAAGATTATTCTAAAAAAGAAGCTTTCATAAATAAAAAATTAATCTCTCTTTCAAAAAAGTTAAATATAAAATGTGTTGCTACTAACGATATACATTATTTGGAAAAGGATGATAAAAGATCCCATGAAATATTTTTGAATATACAAACTGGCGAACCTTGTGAATTATTAGAAAGAGATTCTTTAGGAAAGGTAAAAAATAGAATATTAAATCCTAAAAGAAAGGTATATCCAAGCTCTGAATTTTATTTTAAAACTCCTGATCAAATAAAAGCTCTATTTTCTGATTTTATAGAAGCTGTGGAAAATACTAAAGAGATAAGTGATAAATCTGATTTTGAATTTAATTTCAAAAGCAAACATTACCCTCCCTTTTTCCCTCCAAATATGGAAGACAAAAAAATAACAAAAAAGGAAAGATTAAACATAGTAGCTGAATATTTATATGATGTTTGTCTAAAAAATATAGAAAAAAAATATGACAACATCCTTTTAGAAAAAATTAAAAAAAAATATAAAAATGATAATCCTTTAGAAATAATAAAAAAAAGATTAAACAAAGAATTTGAAATAATTTCTTCTAAAAATCTTTGTGAATATATTTTAATTGTTAATGATTTTATAAAATGGGCAAAAAGTAAAAATATTTTGGTAGGACCAGGAAGAGGTTCAGTATCAGGTTCAATCATCGCTTATCTTATCGGTATAACAAATATAGATCCTATATCATTCGATTTAGTTTTTGAAAGATTTATAAATCCTGAAAGAAGTTCCTATCCTGATATAGATGTAGACATCTGTATGGAAAGGAGACAAGAAGTAATAAATTACATAATAGAAAAATATGGAAAAGATAAGGTAGCTCAAATAATCACTTTTGGAACTATGAAAGCTAAAATGGCAATAAAAGATGTTGGTAGAATGTTAAGTGTCCCCCTTGAAAAAGTCAATAAAATAGCAAAATTAATTCCAGAAGAATTAAATATAACAATAAAAAAATCATTAGAATTAGATCCTGAATTAAATAATATGTACAAATATGATATTGAGACTGAGATGATAATAGATATTGCAAAAAAACTAGAAGGATCTATAAGAAATACTTCCATCCATGCTGCTGGAATTATAATCTCAGAAGAACCTATTAACGATTTCATACCTATATGCACAGCAAAAGATACAGATCTAATAGTTACACAATTTGCAATGAAACAAGTAGAAGCTCTTGGAATGCTTAAAATAGATTTTTTAGGATTAAAAACATTAACCTCTATTCAAAAAACTATTAATTTAATAGAACAAAGAACCAATAAAAAAATAGATTGGACTAAACTTCCTTTAGATGATCAAAAAACTTATGATCTCTTAAATACTGGACAAACTCTTGGCATCTTCCAATTAGAATCTGCTGGAATGCAAGAGCTCATAAAAAAACTTCATATAGATAAATTTGAAGAGATAATAGCTGTAGGAGCTCTTTATAGACCAGGGCCTATGGATATGATTCCCTCATACATTAACCGCAAACATAAAAAAGAAGCTATAGAAATAGATCATCCTTTAGTAAAAGAGATATTAAAAGAGACGTATGGAGTTATGGTTTATCAAGAGCAAGTCATGCAAATAGCAAGTAAGTTAGCTGGATATAGTTTAGCTGAAGGCGATTTTTTAAGAAAAGCTATTGGGAAAAAAGATAGAAAAGAGATGTCTAAACAAAAAGATAACTTTATAAAGGGATGTTTGAATAATAATATTGAAGAAGAAATAGCTTTAACAATTTTTGAAAAAATAGAAAAATTTGCATCTTATGGATTTAATAAGTCTCATGCTACTGCATATGCTTATCTCTCTTATACTACTGCTTATTTAAAAACACATTTTCCCAAAGAGTGGATGGCTTCTCTAATGACATGTGATAGAGATGATATTTCAAAAGTTACAAAATTTATCATGGAATGTAAAAATTTAAACATCAAAATACTTCCTCCAGATGTTAATGAATCAACAATGGATTTTACTGCAACAAAAGAGGGGATACGTTTTGCAATAAATGGTATTAAAGGGATTGGATTATCTGTAGTTGAAGCTATAATAGAAGAAAGAGAAAAAAAACACTATAGTTCTCTACTAGATTTTATCCAAAGAATCGATAAGAGAAGAGTAGGTAAAAAAAATATTGAAATTTTAATAGATGCAGGAGCTTTTGATTTCACAAAAAAATCTCGTATTTCTATGAAAGAACATTTAGAAGAGATGTATGAAAAATCAGATAAAGAACAAAAAGAAAAAGAAAAAGGAGTTTTAACATTTTTCCCTTATATGGAAGAGGGAGATTTTTTTAAAGAAGAAAAAAATGATAATAAGTTAGATCTTTTAAAAAAAGAAAAAGAGTTATTAGGTATCTATTTATCTGGTCATCCCCTTCATCATTATAAAGATATTTTACTAAAATTTTCCTATACTCCTTTAAAGGATATAAATGAAAAATCCATCTATAAAACAGCATTTGTTATAGATGATATTAAAATAAAAATATCATCTTCAACGAAAAGAAAATTTGCAATTTTAACAATAAGTGATGATTCTTCAAAATTTGAACTTCCAATATGGGCAGAGATGTACAATAAAAAAATAAATCTTTTATTTGAAAATAACTTACTCTTTGCAATAATAGAAGCTGAAAAAATAGATGAAAATATAAAACTTTCTTGCCATTATTTAGAAGATTTAACAAAAATAAATAACACCATGATAGAAGAATATGATAAAACATTTGATCAAGCAAGAAATAGAATAAAAACAAAAAATTTAGAAAATAAAAATAACAAAACAATCTTAAAAATCCATATAGATGCAAACAAAATATCTTTTAGCAAGATATTACAATTAAAAGATCTTATTTCAGAAAATTCAGGTGAGATGTTGATAGAGCTATTATTTTTTTCTGAAGAAAAAAAAATAGGAGAGATTATTGTTGATCCTGTCTATAAAATTATTGATGATGAAAATACTTTAAATAAAATAAAAAATATTCCAGGAATTATACATTTAACAAAACACTTCTAACTTCCCAAGTTTTACGTAACAGTAAGTTTATCTAAAATAGCTCTTGTTTTAGAAGTGATTTCAGCAGTCTCCTATACTCCATTTATACTCGATAGTCTACTTTTTTATGCACTTCTTTTGAATTCCATAGTTCCCTATATTTAACCCGAATATTTCATGAAAAATAAAAAAAAATGAGAAAAAAACCTTATAAATTGCTATAGTGCAATATATTAACCTTTAAAAAAAGGCTTTTTTCTCATGA
>LJUH01000019.1 GCA_001303765.1 Chlamydiae bacterium SM23_39 | reverse complement strand
AAGAGTTTTATAATTTAACTAACTTTTCTTCTAGAGAAGATTTTATAGCTAAAGCTGAAAGCTATAGGCAATTTTATAATTTAGAAAGACCTAATTTTTCAAAAAAAGCAAAAGTGTCATGGTTAATAGCGCAAGAGGACCACCCTAATAGTGATTTAGCTACTATTATAGAATTTATTAATGTGATAGACTTAGAAAATAAAAGAAATCGAACTAACGCAGAGGGTCAGACTTTACCTGTACTTCCCGTTTTTTTAAATAAAAATTTATGATTTTCTCAAATCAAACTATTGAACCTTCCAGGGATTGAAACATTTTGTCACTGATGCAAGGTATTTGAATCGGTCGCAGGAGGTCGGATTTTTCCTGTAACTTTCCTATAATTTTAATGTAGCTACTTTCATAGAATTCATAAATGTGATAGATTTGGAAAAAATAAAAAATCAAACTATCGTAGGGGGTCAGACTTTACCTGCACTTCCCGCTAAAAAAGAGAAAATTAGTTATGTTTGAAAAAAAAGAAAGAGTAGATGATGAAAAAAATTATAGATTAGGCTTTACCACTTCTATTTCTATTGAAATAGTAAAAGCTATTGCCAAAAGTTTATATGATCCATCTAAAATCATGAAAGATATTATTATAGCAAATAGATTACTAAATCTTGAGGGAAAAAAGAACATTGAATGGAATGACCTATCGATTTCATCTGGATATCCTGGAGGACTTCTTCTATTTGCTGAACTGCAAAAACTATTTCCAAACGAAGAGTTTGATGGAATAGTTTACGATTATATTGTAAAAATCATAAAATCTATTGAATCAAAACCTATAAGTAATCTTTCCCTTTTTAATGGACTAACTGGTTGTTGTTTTGCCATTCAACAGGCATCTTTGGACGGAACACGTTATCAAAAAGTCTTGAAACCATTACATGATTTTATTATAAAACATTTAGAATCTACTTATTTGATACCTTTTAAAAGCAATTTAAAACCTGGTTTTTCTATTAGAATGGATATATATGATCTTATGCATGGGATTATTGGAGTTGGTTTTTATTGCTTAAAAAATTTAGAAATACCTTCTTTCAATTACTTAGTTGGAGAAATCATAAGCACACTCCTTAATTTAAAATGGCCAGTTATAGTTAATGGATACAAAGTTCCTAGATGGTATCTTGATCAAGGAGAGGCTATGAAATATGAAGAAGAATATCCATCACAACGTTATTTTAATCTTAGCATGTCTCATGGAATAACAGGAGTTTTAGCTTTTTTATCTCTTGCTCATCAAAAGGGTTATATTATCAATGGGATGGAAGAGGTGATAGTATACATCAGTACTTGGATTCAACAAAAGCGAAGAAAAGTAGATAATCTTTTTTACTGGGATAAAGGAATTTCTTTTTCTGATGAAACTACACACACATGTTCTTCTCCTGTTTTTTGGAGTGATGCATGGGATTGTGGAACCCCCGGTATTGCGAGGACGCTTTATCTTACAGGATTAACTATTAAAAATGAAGAATTAATTCAATATGCGCTACAGTCTTTTATTTCAGTTTTTGATAAGAATAGGCTAATTGAATTGCCTAAAAACCCATTTTTTTCTAAAGGAACTTCTGGGTTATATATGTTAACAAATCTTATGGCTCGAGATAGTAAATCTACTTTTTTAGAACAAAAAACTATTGTTCTAAAGGATATTCTTTTAAATCAATTATCTGAATATACTCCACAAGATTATCAAAACAAAAATAGTCTTGATATTCTAAATGGTATTCCTGGAGCATTATTAACACTGCTCTCTTCAGAATATGAATTAAAGAGCTGGTACTCTCCATTTCTTATTGATTGGATCTGAAAACTTAAGCTGAAATCATTAAAGGTAGATGCCACTTGAGACTGGTGTTTGAAACAGAAAGAAGGGTAAGTAAAATACCAGCAGATCCCTCTAATAACCCTGGTTTATTTACTAAAACATGCTTATTATTTTGATTAAAATCCACATCACTAAATCCAAATGGAGCATCTGGATTATAAGTTGTTAAAAGCTTTTTTCTAAGCATATTTACAAAATAATTTAAATCACTACAACCATCTTCTCTAGACATTTCATTTGTTAATAATAATAAACCTGCAATACCATGACAAATAGCAGGACCTGGCAGATTTCTTTCATCTTGTGTTCTAGAGAAAACACCTCTAAAAGCAGTAATAGCAAAATCTTTTAAATTCTCATCTTTTAAGACTTTTCCAGCTAGAAGAAGACTGCGAGAAATGCCCGGTACGCCATAGCACCAAGAATCTTGATAATTTTCAAAATATGAGGGTTGTTTTTTATCAACTTCTTCTTCCCATGAAACAGTTGTAGGCCATCTAATTAGTGAATTTTTTTTAAATGATTTTTTTTTAATCCAATCTGATATTTCTTTTATGGTATCTTTTTGCTTATCCACAACAACACCTTTTTGGTAAGCAATTGAAAGATAAGCTAAAATTCCTGCCACACCATGAGATAAACCTAAGTTAAAATTACCTTTTGGATATTTGGATTGATGTTCCTTGTTAAGAACGTCTGTAGCTGGAAGGTACCAACCTGGAACAACATGACTATCGATAGTGATTGGCAAACAAAGTTCTATTAAAGTTTTGTTGATGTCTTCTGCCAACTGTTGAAAATGAGGTTGATGCAAATGTTCAAGTGCATAACGACCAATACCACAAATTCCTTGAATCACATCATAAAAAGATGAAGAATGAGCTATACTAGAGACTTTTCTTTTTATTGGATCTAGATAAACTTTATTAACTTGAGATATTAATAGTGTATGTAATGTTTTGAGCATTCTCTGATAGCGCTTACCTCCATGACTGGCATAATGAATAGAAAAACAAATACCTGCAAGACCATTAAATAAAGATAAAGAATAATATCCATTTGATTCAAGAAGGTCTTTAATTTTTAAAATATAGACATGCTCTATTTCTTCAGATAATTCAAAACCTTTTCCTATTTTAGCCAAAGTAGAAATAAAAAGAAGTATACCAGGATAACCATCAGAAAGTGACATTTCTCCCCACATATAAGGATATTGTAATTTTAAACTTAAATTAGACTTTTCTAAACAATTCATTGTTGATTTTATGCTTATAGGATTTTTTAACCGCAAAAAAACCTCTTTTACAATTGTCTCAAGCGTAAATGTTTGCATATTAATGACTCCCAACAATAGATAAATGACGTAAACTAATCAAAGATTGTAATGCATAAACTCTAGCTTTTTTTTCTAAAGAATGGTTAGTTCCAAGAAAACGATTACAATGTATATGAATTAAAGTTTCAATAATTGAAATGTTTTTACCTTTTTGCTTTATCTTTTTACTATATTTTAACAACGCCTCTTTTCTAATAGTAAAAGTTTTTTTCAATAATTGAATTTTATCATTTTTATTTTCAAATAGATTATCTTGCATCATCACTTTTGATAAATCCGTAAGAGGTTTTCTCCATTCTCTAAAACCTATCAATTCATTTTTATCTTTATTAGAAAAGGACAAAAATTTAATGGATTCATCTACATTAAAACCACAATTTTTTAGAAGATCAATAATGCTCAAAGCAGCTACAACATAATTGGGAAAATTTATAGCTTTGTTTTTTATCAACTGCAATAAAACAATTGTGCAATAGGAATCAAAGAAAAAAAAGTTTTCTGCATAATCCATAAGTTCTGCTCCTCCATATCTTTCAATCTCTTTTTCATAAGAGGACAGATGGTAATCTTTAATAAGTTGATCTTCATATAATTCAAGTATCCAATCATGCAATAATGGGATCAATTTTGATGCTAGAATACCTTTCTTTCCTTTAAATCGAATTCTTAAATGATCACCATTTTTACACTTATAGCGTATGAAAAAAAATTGATTAATTATCTTTTGATGTAAAATTGCATTTATAAACTTTGGTAAAAGCTCTGCAATGAAGTAATTTTCACTATCTTGATTCATATAAAATTTTGCAAAAAGCCATTCAGATCCAGGCAATTTGATTCGATCTTTTAATAAAATATCCTTATGAACAGGTATTTGAGAAAAATCTTCAGGACTAGAATATTTTTTATTTTTTATAAAAGAAATAGTAAATTCTGATACATGAAGACCTCTTTCACTCTTAACCCAACATCCCTTGTTTTGCCCTAATTTTTCAATTAATTTAACCTCATTGCCTTTTTGAATTTCTTTTAAAATTTCATGCAAATGTTCAGATTGTTTTCTATCTAACAAAACTCTTTTATCTCCCACAGTCATAAAAACATAACGAGGAATCTTCCATTTTTTTGCCCAGTTATTAAATGGAATCTCTAACTGTTGTGGTTTTATGTTTTTTTTCATTTGTAATATATCTAAAGTTATTATCCATTGAGCAGCACAAAGAATAGTTTTTTTATATATAATTCTTGGTAAAAAAAATGATTGTTCAAGATCTCCCCAAAAAAATGGAGAAATATTCGAATATCTTTCTGAAGATACTTCTCTTAAAAACTTTACAATCTCCGGAGCTAAATCGGGATTAAACAAATGATGAGCTCTAACAACTAATTCTTTTTTTGTATTTTTAAGTGTCAAAAAAAGACGCTTAGATGTTGCTCCAACATAAATATCATCAAAAGATATTTGTTTCCCAAATTTAGATAAAGGATTATCTAAATCAATTACATATTTTCTAAAATTCTTATGAATACAAACATTTCCTGTTCTAATATCAAAAGGCATAAAAGATATATCTGAAAAAAGTGTATTTTTCTCTAATAATTCTTCATTATGTATTAAATCCTTCATATAACTTTTTGCACTATCTCCTAATAGATCTAAAAAACGAGAACTTGTACTTCCTCCTTCCCAAGTAATAAAAGGAACAAATATCAAATAATTGCCTGCGTCGATATCCTGTTGAGAATTTGCAATAATTTCACAAGTAATATCAAAAGAAAGGAGAGCCTCAGTTTTATCAATATTTGTAGTAAGATTTTTTAAAAATTTTTCATTAAGTACGATCTCTTGCTTTCTCTTATAAAGACATTCTTCATATTCTTTTCTAAGCCACTGAATGAATTTTTCTTCTTCTTCAGAAATATTATAATGTTTTAAATTTTTTCCTTTATATGTTTCAGGAATACCTAATCCTAAATCTTCATTTAATACCTCTTTCAAGTTAACAATCCTACTTGATCCATATTTATTAAGGAACTCTGAATGATAACTCTTTAAAGGATTCAAATCTTTTTTCCAAAATGATAGTTTCCAAAGAATTTCCGATACCTCAGACAACTCATTAGAAATCTTTTTATTAAGCGTGAGTAAATTAGAGGGATAAGCGGAATCTATTTGAAGTGGAGTAAAACCAGAGTTTGATACTTTGTTCATTTTTGTAAATAACTCTTTAAGTTGTATAACACCTTTTCCCAAGGATATCTCAGAATAATTTTCTATTTCTTTTAGTAATCTATGTAAATAAGCAATTGTTGCAATCTTACCAAAAGAATTCTCTACGTTATTTATAAAATCTTCAAAAGGAGTTTCGCTAAGTAAAGATGGCATAATAGATAGTCTTAGAATTTGCTTAGTTAATAGTTGTCGTATAAGAATTTGCAATTTATTCCTTTCAATCTTTGGGTAATCAAAAAGAATTTTTTCTTCCAAAGACAACATTGCAATAGGAGTTTTAGAAAGTTCTATGATCCTTTTGATCAGAGGGGAATTTCTAACGGAAATTTTTTGCTTTGAATTCTTGTTATTTTTTTTTCTGATATATTTTAAATATGTTCTACCTCCTACTGTATAAGCCAATGGATTGGTCCTTATAAGAACTGAAGGTAATAAGATATTCTCTTCACATATTTTTGCAAGAACAGAAGCGAGCCACGCTATATCTGTTCTAGCTCGCTTTTTTACATTTTTAAAATTAAAAAAAAGTTCAGTTCCACTTCCCCATTTTCCCATTGAAACAAAAGAGAAAAGGCCAAAAGGAGTAGGTCGAGTAGACATGCGAGAAATATATTTTAAAAGACTTGAGGCTAGCTGCTTGATTCGTTTATTAGAGCTTTGATGTCGATTTGCCAACCCTTCATATAATGATGGAGACGCAATAAGTATAGATTCTTGAATAATTGGATTGTTTTCGTAAAAAGTAAACAATTTTTCATATAGATTTGCATTTTTTAATAAATCATAAAAATCATCTATGGGAAGTTGTGGAACTCTTACCATAAAAGTAGAAGCTGGCAAAAATAATGATTCATTAAAATCTTTCATTTTTAAGTCTGTTTAAGACAGTTATTTTGTAAATTTACATCTTAAGGAAAATTTTCATAAATATCTAAGTAATAAACAATTTATTCAATTCTCAGAAGAAGTAAATATCGTTAACAACGATGTCTAGATGAACAAAACCTAGATGGACATCGACAAGAGCAAGTAGCGCAAGCAGAATAAGTTCTACAAGCTTTTGTTTTACAATTACATGTCTCGCTAGTACATTCTACAGGTTGCTCCCCTAAATCCCCTTTTGTCATTTTAATATCTAAATCATATAGATCATTAGACTTTATTAAATTTTTTACATCACGATCTAACTGAAATTTTTCTACTTTAATATTTGATGATTTATCAATTCCCATAAATACCTCCTATTGATTATAGGTAAAAAAATAAATTTATAATATATGTTAATTAAACTCAAGTTATTTTAAAATTCGACAGCAATTCCCGGAAAAAAATAAGCTAATAAATTTGTGATAAAAAAGTCTTTTTTTTATCTATAAAAAATAGAATTTCTTTAGACTATTTTTAGCATAATTTCAAAAAATATTTTATACTTTCTTTATATATGACAAACGTCTCCAGAATACTGTGTGAATCAATTTGACGTTTTTAAAGGTTGTTTTTTTGCTAATATAACTGCTTTAATATTAGTAAATTATTTTCCGGGAATTGCTGAAGCCTGATGTAAGTTCTTGTATTTGATCTATAAAAAAAGCTAACATCATCATAAAAGAAAATATGGTATAGAGATTTTTGTTTCCATGACCAAAATTATGTTCAAATTGATATCCTTGATTTTTAAGCGTGTTAAATGTTTCGTTTTTAATTTTCCATCTTGCTCTACCTCCTAACATAAGATTATAAAGGTTACTTTTTTCTATTTTATGATTTGTAACCCAATGGAATTTTGTTTTTTTTATTTTTTTACCTTTTTGCTCTATAGCTTCACATTCTAAAAAATGTACTTCTGGAGAATCCTTTGTATCATTTAAAGGAATATTATCTATAAAACGAAAATAATACTTATTGTTTCTAATTTTGATTGTTTCTTCTTGAAGGTCTATCCCTTTTAACCATTCAAACAAAAATTTGTTTCCTGAAGATTTTACTCTTATGATAAAATGATAACACAGAGAATGAAGCTTATTGATAAAAGGACTATTTGCATATAAAGCATCAGCTGTTACTGTAACTTTAAGCTTAGGATGTTCTTTTTTTAGATCTTTTAAAAATCTAAATGATGCATTCCTTTCACAATCATTTTTTTTCATTCCATCTTTTCTTTTTATAGGTTCAGGACAAAAAGGTATTACTTGTTTTATATTAAGGATTACATATTACTCCTGTTAAAATTTGATGATGATAAGTTGTTCTTCCATCTTTATGTTCTTTTTTACAACAATTTTTACAGAAAACTTTTTCTGAATTAAATACTTCGGAACCATCTAATGGTATTAAATAACTTTTTAAAAATTGATAATTTTCTAACACCTTTTCTCTTTGAAGAATTTGAAATATAGATAAAAAAGCTTTTCTTAGCTCTTTTGGATCTACTTCATCCAAAACTTCTCTCATATATGTATCACTTGGGACATCTTTTATGTTATATAAAGTTTTTAAATTGTGAATAACTCTTTCATCTTTTTTATTTGTATCAAAAGATAAAAGAGAGGGGCTTTTTATTCCAAATACAGCTAAAGCTGACATAAGACAATCACTAAGAGTTATTTCTCTTTTTTTCCCTCTAGAATTTCTAGAAGGTAAGGTAATTTAATCAAAAGTCCTTTTTAGTTTTTCTAACAAACTTTTTGATGATAAATTCTTTTTTTCTTTTTCCTGAGCTTTTCTCATATTTTTCACGAAATGTTTTTAAAAAATAGTTTGTCATATTTCGCGAAAAATTTTTAGCGGGAATTACTGCAAAATTTTTGATCCTCTTGCTTTTATTATTTGCTTTAGATAATATGTTTTCTTTAGAAGATGAAAAAAATTATATTAACATTATCTTTATTATTTTTTTTAAAAGATGTATCAGCAAATGATATTTTTGAAAATAAAAGAATAGAAAAAATAAATATTATATTCAAAAGTCAAAAAGAGTATGATTCAAAAAAAATTATCTCCTCTTTAAAAACAAAAAAAGATTCTCTATTTTCTCAAGCAATTTTCGATGAAGATATAAAGATGCTATCTAAAAAATTTGAAAAGATAGAACCTTCAATAAAAGAAAGTGAAGACCAACTAATAATAACTATTTACATCTATCCAAGAAAAAAAATAGCCGCTATTAATTTTAAAGGAAATTATATTTTTAAAGATAAAAAACTACTAAAACAATTAAAAATTAAAAAAAATGAATTTTTTAATGAAGAAAAATTTAAAAAAGCTTTAAATAACATAAAAGATTTTTATATAAAAAAAGGTTTTTTTGAGTCAGAAATAACCTACACAAAAAAAGCTATAAAAGATGATAAAATAATAATAGATATAAATGTTAAAGAGGGAAGATCTGGAAAGATCAAATATATCAATTTCAAGGGATTTACTAAAAAAGAAGAAAAAGAGCTCTCCTCTATGCTTTACTCAAAAAAGTATAATATCTTTACAAGTTGGTTAACAGGAAAAGGCATATTAAAAAAAGAAGCTGTAGAACAAGATCAAATGACAATAATAAATTATTTAAATAATAAAGGATACGCTGATGCTAAAGTAAATATATTTTTAAAGGATTATGAAAAAAAAAGAATAATCTTTGAAATAGTAGCCAACAAAGGGCCTTTATATCATTTTGGGAAAATAACATTTTCAGGAAATAAATTATTTTCAGATAAAGAAATAAAAAAACAGATACTTATTAAAGAAAAAGATATTTTTTCTCCCGATAAAATAAGATACAGTATTCAATCTATAAAAGATCTATATGGAGAAAAGGGATATATAAATACTCAAGTAATTAATGAAACATTCCTTTCAGAAACAAAAAATATATATAATGTCCATTTTGACATAGAAGAGGGTGATCAATTTAAAATAGGATTAATACATATAATTGGAAATACCCATACTAATGCTAACGTAATACTAAGAGAATCTCTTTTAGTTCCTGGAAAAGTATTTAATTTAAAAAGATTAAAAGCTACTCAAAAAAGACTTGAAAATATGGGATATTTTAAAGATGTAAAAGTATACGCAGTAAAAACAAAAGAAAAAAACTATAAAGATGTATATATAGAGGTAACAGAAACTAGTACAGGAAGCGCCAATCTTTCTGCAGGACTGAGTAAACTTAACAATTTTTTTGTAAATTTTGAATTAACTGAAAGAAATTTTAATGTTAAAGGACTCTCTTCACTCTTTAGTAAAGGCACTTCAGCTTTAAGAGGTGCTGGAGAATATGCTCATGCAAAGGTAACAGTTGGTAAAAAACAGAGAAGTTATCTATTAACTTGGATGAATCCTTATTTCAAAGACAGCCTTTGGAGAACAGGTTTTGAAATTAGTAAAACATTTAGTAAATTACAATCTAAAGATTACAAAATAATAACATATGGGGGATCTATTTTTGCTTCATATCCTATAACTAATTATTTTACATTTGGTACAAAGTATCGAATACGTCATTCTGTCACCCATTTAAAAAAAGCCAAAAATCCTGAAGATGTAAAAATAGAAGATAATTATGGGCTAATATCTGCTATCTCCTATTATATCTCTTATGATTCTACAGATATGCCTTATAAACCTACTAAAGGTTTAAAATCTTTATATGAAACAGAATTTTCTGGATTAGGTGGGGATTTTTATTTTTTTAAATTTAATTTTATAAACTCTTTATATATTCCAATATGGTCTAAAGGAACTTTGAAATTTAGAGCAGATTTAAAATTCTTAGAACCAACAGGACAAACAAATCGTAATGATCTTCCTCTTAGCGAAAAATTCTTCTTAGGAGGAGAAACTTCTGTAAGAGGTTATAAACCATATATATTAGGACCACGAAGAAAAGATAAAAAAAATGATCCTATTGGTGGAATATCTTCTACCCTTCTATCTGTAGAATATGCTCAAAATCTTATTCCACGAATAGATCTATTTGTTTTTTTTGATTCAGGTTGTATTACTAAACGTCATTTTAGTATTCCTAAATTAAATGCAAGTTATGGAATAGGGACAAGATTAGAATTAAATCCCAACATGCCAATAACATTAGGTTATGGAATTCCTATAAACCCTGATTACAAAGGAGATAAACAACAATTCTTTTTCTCCTTTGGAGGTCAATTTTAAAAAGGAGAGATTTTAATGAATAAAATCAAATTTTTATTAATAGCATTTGCTACTATAACATTTGCTAAAGATAGTTCTGTTTCTATTGGAATAGTTAACTTTGCAAAATGTATTACTGATTCCAAAATAGGTAAAAAAGAACAAGAAAATTTAGAAAATGTAAGGATACAATGGACTTCATTGATAGAAGAGACCAATGAAGAGTTATCAAATATAAACTCTAAACTAGAAAATCCTGAATACTTGGAAGGAATTTCTCCTCAAGTAGAAGAAGATATGAAAATAAAAAAAGAGATGTTATCTAAAGATCTTCAAAAATATGAAACACAAATTTATCAAGCTCTCCATCAAGCTCAAATGCTTTTAATACAAAAAATGTCTTCACAGATAAATAAAGCTTCTGAAGAATTAGCTAAAAAAACCAATTTTAAAATTATTTTAAATGCAGAAACATGTTTATATAACATTAAAAGTCTAGATGTCACAGATGATATTATAAAAATATTAGATAACAAATTTGAAAAAGAAAATAAAAAATGAAATTTCTAATAAAAGAACTCGCAGAGATTACAAATTCAAAAATTTATGGTAATCAAGATCATATTATTTCTAACGTAAGTTCTTTAGAAAATGCAGATTTATTCGATGTTTCTTTTTTAGCAAATAGTAAATATAAAGAGCAGATGAAAAAATCTAAAGCAGGATTAATTTGCATAGATGACAAAACTCAACCAATAAAAGGAAGAAATTTTTTAATATCACAAAACCCCTCTGAAACATTTCAAATAATAATAGAATTATTTACATCTAAAAAACCAGATTCTTCCTTTTATGGCATCTCTGAAGATTCATATATACATCATTCAGTTAAGATTGGGAAAAATGTAACTATTGCTCCAAAAGTAACAATAGATCAAAAAGTATCGATTGGAGATGATTCCTTTATTTATCCAGGATGCTTTATTGGATCCAATGTAAAAATAGGTAATAACTGTATTTTATATTCCAATGTTACCATTAGAGAAGGATGCGAAATAGGAAACAATGTGATCATACAACCAGGTGCTGTCATTGGCTCATGCGGTTTTGGCTTTATCCCAAAAAAATCTGGAGGATACACAAAACTAAAACAGCTTGGAACAGTTATGATAGAAGATAACGTAGAAATTGGAGCAAACACAGCAATTGATCGAGCAAGATTTCACAAAACTATTATTAAGAAGGGCTCTAAAATAGACAATCTCGTTCAGATAGCTCATAATGTAGAGATAGGAGAGAACAATTTAATAATTGCTCAAAGTGGATTTGCAGGTTCTTCTAAAACTGAAGAAAATGTTATTATAGGAGGGCAAGTAGGAATATCTGGACATCTTACAATTAAAAAAGGAACTCAAATAGCTGCAAAGGCTGGAGTTAGTAAAGATCTTTTAACAGGAAAATATAGAGGTTGCCCTGCAATTCCATTAAAAGAGTATAATAGAAATCAAGTTCATCTTAGAAATATAAAAAAGTTAATAGATAAAATTTCACAAATAGAAAAAAAGTTAGATAAAATTTCTAATTAATAAATTCTCTTGTATTGGAATTAAAAAAAAGCTATTTATAAAATTATGCTAGAAATTTATTTTAAATCTCTTAAAGATACAAATTTTCAAAAAATTAAAGATTATAAAATAGGATCTTGGATAAATGTAAGTAATGCTACAAAAGAAGATTTAAATAAATTAGTAGAACTAACAGGAATAGAAATAACTGATATACAAGATAGTTTAGATAAAATGGAGATACCTCGGATAGAACAGAAAAATGATAATACTCTTTTATTTGTACGCCATCCTTATGAAGAAGAAGATCTCAGCACTTTAACTATGACAATAATTTTAACAAAATCCTATTTAATAACCATATCTCCAGGAAAAAGCAAACTAACAGATTCTATTTTATCATCCAAAACACCTTTAGCCACTACTCAAAAATCTAAATTACTTTTATTTCTTCTTTTAAAGATAACCCAAGATTTTACAAATAAAATAAAAACCGTAAAATATTTAGTCACAGATCAAACAAAAAAAATAAGAGGTATAAGCAACAAAACAATAGTTTTACTCACAAAATTAGAAGAAAAATTAAATCAATATCTCTCCTCATTAGTTCCTATGGGAATAATGTTGGAAGCTATAACTTCTGGAAGATATATAAGTCTTTACGAAAAAGATCAAGATCTATTACAAGACCTTGTAATAGCTTTAAAACAATCCGAAGACTTATGTAGAATAAATGTAAAAAGCATAAAATCTTTAAGAGATGCATATCAAATAATTTTCACAAATGATGTAAATAAAACAATAAAACTACTAACAGCTATAACAATAATATTTACTATTCCAACAATAATAGCTTCTATTTACGGAATGAATATAAAACTTCCTCTAGCTACACATTTAAATGCTTTTTCTATAATAATGGCTTTTACAGCTATCTCTTGTATTGCATTAACATATATTTTCATAAAAAAAAATTGGATCTAATTAGAGAAAGTAGGCATACCTGGTAAACTATTGCCATAACTAGGAACTATATTAGGATTATTTGTAACAGGAACATCTCTAAAATCATCACGACAATTATTACATCCACAACAAAGAAGAAAAGCTAAAAATAAAAAAATTTTCTTCATTAAAAAAACCCTTTTTATATACATATTATACAAAAATATTATATAAGTAAATAAAAGGTTTTTATGAGTAATCCTATTTATTATGATACAGAAACAACAGGATTGAATTTTGAAAATGATAGAATAATAGAGATAGCTGCATATGATCCCACATTTAATAAAACATTTCACTCTCTTATTAATCCTAAAATAACTATTCCTCCAGAATCTTCTAAAATACATAATATCACAGATGAAATGGTCAAAAATGCTCCTACTTTTGAAGAGCTCTCAAAAGATTTTATAAAATTTTGTGAAGGCAATTTTATTTTAATTGCCCATAATAATGATAATTTTGACATCCATTTTTTAAAAGCAGAATTTACCAGAATAAATAAAGAAATGCCTTCCTGGCGATTTATTGATTCATTAAAATGGGCAAAAAAGTATAGACCTGATATACCTTCTCATTCACTTCAATATTTAAGAGAGATATATAAAATAGAAAAAAATGAAGCCCACAGAGCTTTAAATGATGTTTATATTTTAGAAAAGGTTTTTAGAAAAATGATTGACGATCTATCATTCGATCAAATATATAATATGCTTAAAAAAAACTTCAAAATGCCTTTCGGAAAGTATAAAGGCATAGATATAAAAAAAATCCCAAAAGACTATATCAAATGGCTTTTAGCAAATGATATTTTAGACAAACATATCGACTTAAAAGAAAATCTTCAAAAAATAGGCATTATATGAAAAAAATTGCAATCATAGGATGTGGTTACATAGGTTTTAACTTAATAAAATACTTTTTTCATAAAAAAGGATATTCAATAACAGCAATAACTCATGATATAACACATTTAAAACAAATAAATAGGCTCTCTCAAAAAAGTTTTATTTTAAAAACTATAGAAAAGGAAGCTTTTATCCCTATCATTCAAGAAAACGATTATATTATTTTAACAATATCTAAAAATTTACATTATATTTATGAAGATTTTCTAAAAATAGCTAATAGCATAAAAAAAGCTTCTATAAGTATTAACTTATCCTCTAATTTAATCTATACTAGCAGAGCAACTATTTATGGAGATCAAAGAGGACTTTGGGTAGATGAAAATTCAAAACCAAATCCTTTATCTGATGAACACAAAATTCTTACAGAAACTGAAAATATACTTTTATCTTTAAAAAAACTTGGTTGGAAAGTAACTATTTTAAGATTAGCAGAAGTATATGGTCCTTCTTTTGAACTATCTAAAAAAATAAAATTAAGATCAGATTATTTTGATTCAAAAACTAAAGATTATTATACCAACATGATTCATCTTAGAGATATAATAAATAGTATAATATTCATATTAGATCATAACATTGAAGGTATTTACAATTTAGCAGATGAAGATCACCCAACACAAGAAGCGCTTTTAAAAGATCTATCTACAAAGTTAAATATTCCTATAACTCCATATAAATTAAAATGTATAAAATCATTAAGAGGCAACTATAGGGTTTCTAATAATAAAATAAAATCTTTAGGATATAAATTTTTATTTCCAAATAGAATTTTTTCTTAATTTTTAAAGTTCCAAAAGTTCATTATTAAAATGCACAAGAGCTTCTTGTAAATCATCATAACTTTTCAAATCTTCAAAAAAACGAAATATTTTTTCTTCTAATAAATAATACTCCTCCAAAATTTTACCTCCTACTGATTTAGAAAGGTGTTGTAATTCTGAAAGGTAACTTTCTATTTTTTCTTTTTTTTCTTTTTGAGGATTTTTTTTATATTTTTTTATCTCCTCTACTATAAATGCAACACTACTTAAAAGTTTTTTAAAATTATCATCATTCATAAAAATTTCCTTTTAAAAATTAACTTTACTATGAAAATTTTGCCACATCAATCTAAACTCTTTTGATGATTTTAATAAATCATCCTTTTTACCCTCCGCTAATTTCTTGCCATCTTCCAAATATATTATATTATCCGCATGCGCTATAGTAGAAAGCCTGTGAGCTATAATAATTTGAGTCATCTCTCCCTTCAACTGTTCTAATGCCATCTTAATTTTATTTTCTGATACAGCATCTAATGAAGAGGTAGCTTCATCTAATATCAAAATAGGAGCTTTTTTAACCAGAGCTCTTGCAATAGCTATCCTTTGTTGCTGTCCTCCAGAAAGAGTCTTTCCAGTCTCTTCCAATAATGTATCATATTTTTTAGGTAGATTATTTATAAATTCATCAGAATAGGATTTTTTAGCAGCAAAAATTATTTCTTCCTTAGAAAAATTTCTTCCAAAAGCTATATTCTCAAGCACTGTATCATAAAAAAGAAAGGGTTTTTGAGGAACAAAAGCTATATTTTCTCTAAGCGATTTTTGGGTATAATTTAAAATAGATATTCCATCTATCAGAATATCTCCTTTTTGAATATCAAAAAGTCTTGGCAACAGTTGAACAATAGTAGACTTACCTGCTCCCGTAGGACCAACAATAGCAACAGTCTCTCCCTTTTTAATAGAAAAGGATAAATTTTTTAATACCCATCTTTTCTTATATCTAAAACTTACATTTCTAAATTCAATATTATCCTTAAAATTATTTAATTCTATAGCACCATCGATATCTTTAATAGAAGGAGTTAGATGCAATACTTCAAACATTCTTTCAGCAGCTACTACTCCCTTTTGTATATTAGAATTTTCCTCCGCAAATTTTTTAACAGGTTCATAAAATAGATGAAGTAGACCACAAAAAACTATTATCTGAGCTACTGTCATTTTCAATGTATACAATCCAATAATAACAATAAATGCAAGAGATAAAGTAGTAATAGCATGTAATATAGGTCTTGTTAAAATACTATATTTTGCATTTTTACCTTCCAATAAAGCCATCTTATCATTCTGTTTTTTATATTTCTTTAAAGAAAATCTCTCCATAGCAAATATTTTAACAGTATGAATACCAGACAAAAAATCAATTAAAATAGAATTAAAACTTTCTTGATTTTTTTGCATCTGTCTAGATACTCTTTTTACTCTTTTAGTTAAAAAAACAATTGGAATAATAATAAATGGAATACCTACAAATATTCCTAAAGATAATTTCCAAGAGATATAAAAACAAGCAAACAGATTAGCTAAAATAGTAAAAGGTGTTTGCAAATAATTTATTAAACATGAATTTAAAGAAGAAGCTATCTGCCCTGCATCTCCTAATGCTCTACTACTTAAAGCTCCTATATTATGTTGATTATAAAATGATAAAGGAAGAGATTGAATATGTTCAAAATATCTCATTCTTAAATCTTTCGTTATCCTTATCGAAAGAAGTTGACTTGTATATCTAGAAACAAATAAAAAAATAGCTTTAAAAATAGCTACAAAAATTAAAATATTGATTAATATCATTAGATTATTTTCTAAATCAAATTTAGAAGAAATAGTATGTAAAATTCTATTTAACAAATTACCTTTTTGATTTTTTGCTAAATAAGTAGAAGCTTCTTTTCTCGTTATATATCCTTTATTTTTTTTATCTATCCTATCCCATTTCTTTATTATCTCCTCTTTGGAAACGACTGTTTCATTTTTTTTTTCAAAAAGAGAAAAAAAATCAACTCCTGTATTTGCCATTATACCTAATGAAAACATCTCTGCTTGATTAGCTATAGTTAAAATAAAAAGAGTGATTAAAGAGAGAACCGCAAAAAAAATATGTTTTTTATTTTTTAAAGCAGCTAAAAGCAAAAATTTCATAATTTTTATTATTCAAATATAAATTTTCCTATATTTCTAAATCTTCGATAACGTAAATCTAACAATTCTTTAATAGAAATCTCTTCCAATTCATTTAAACTATTTAAAATAAAATCTTTTACATTTTTATATATAAAATTCAAATCGTGATGAGCACCACCTAAAGGCTCTTTAATAATAGTATCTATTATTTTTAATTTTAACATATCTTCGGCTTGCATCTTTAAAAAAAATGCTGCTTTATCACTTTTAGAAGAATCTTTCCATAAAATAGAAGCACATCCTTCCGGTGAAATAACAGAATAATAAGCATGTTCTAACATACCTATTTTATCTCCTACACCTATTCCTAAAGCTCCGCCAGAACATCCCTCTCCTATTAACACAACTATAATATGTGTTGGCAATCGAGACATTTCTAATAAATTTTTTGCAATAGCCCATCCTTGCCCTCTCTCTTCAGCAGAAAGACCTGGAAAAGCTCCTGGTGTATCTAAAAAAGTTACTATTGGAATATTGAATTTAGCAGCTAATTTCATAGCTCTTAAAGCTTTTCTATAACCTTCAGGATGAGCCATCCCAAAATTACGATAAATTCTACTATTAGTATCTTTACCTTTTTCTAATCCAACAAATATAAATTTTTTTTTATTAATTTTACCTAATGCTGTAACAATTGCATTGTCATTTCTAAATAATCTATCTCCAAATATCTCTTCAAATTCTTCACAAATATTTTTTATGTAATCCAAACTGTTTGGTCGTAAGGGATGCCTACTAATAGCTACCCTTTCTATAGGAGAAAGATTAGAATAAACCTTCTCTTTTAACTCACAAAGTTTTTTTTCTAAATTAGATATCTCTTTTTTAGTCCAAACAGGATTTTTTTTATTTTGATTTTTTAATTCATTTATAGCTTTCTCATATTTCTCAATTTCTTTTTCATGTTTCAACTTCATTTTATTGCTACCTCTTCCTTTGGTAAACAAGCTTTTTTATAATCATCTATCAATTCTACTATAGTTGGTCTAGAAATAACAATAGCGAATATCTCTTCGATATCCTCTTGATACAAACGTATACATCCATCACTATCATATTTTCCTACTGTTTCTCTATCCTCTTTTAAAATTCCATCTTTTGCATCTATTTTCCAAGGAGCTCCATGAATCCCATATCCTCTAGCCATGTCACTACACTTTTCTACCTCTTTATCAAAAGGAATCCATCTAGTCCCAAATATTTTAACCATTTCTATCTGTCTATCTTGAAAATATCCCATAATTCCTGTTTTATACTTTGCAACTTTACTACCTAAAGAAAATTTACCTAAGGGGGTAAGAGTTCCAGATTCTTTTGTAACATCCTTTCTTCCCAACCCCACTTTATAAGTTTTTAATAGATATCTTTTATTTTCTTTTTCATCTATTCCATAAAAAAAAAGTTTTAATTTAGAAATATCAATTAACAGATAAAAGCTAACACCTTCTTTTAAAACATTAAATCGATCTCCAAAAGCTATTTTTTGAGTATCATAATCCATTTTTCTATTTAAACTACGAGCTATAAAATGTCTGGTAGTTTTATAATGAGAAGCATAATCTGCTATCCAAGCTCGTCTTCCTTTAAGCCAAGGAACTCTACTTGTATATACAATAGTCTCTACTATAGGCAATTTAGAAGAATCAAATATAAAAAGCCTATCTATAAAATCTACTTTTTCCTCTTCATTATTTACCTCACTTACCTCAGGAATAGCGATCTCTTCAACTTTCACCTCCTGAACAAGCTTGTTTTCATTTTTTTTATTTTTAAGACTTATCAAAAAAATAGTTCCAAAAATCAAAAAAAATCCAATAATTACAACTTTTTTTAAAACCAAAATAATTCTCCTTGTTTAAAAGTATATACCTTTGTTTACAAAAATTCCACTTTTGAAAAATTTTATATAAACCCCATCAAAAATTATTTTTAAATAGCTGCAACTTGTTTCTCTTCTTCTACTAATTTTTTTAATTTTTTACCTGCAGTAAATTTTACAGCCTTTCTTGCTGGTATAATAATAGGAACCTGGGCATTTTTAGGATTTCTTCCAATTTTTTGTTTTCTCTGAACTATTTCAAATATTCCAAAATCTCTAAATTCTAAACGATCCCCTTTAGATAAAGTGTCAGTAATCTCATCTAAAAAAGCTTGAATGATTTTTTTTGCTTGATTTGGATGGATTTTTAATTTCTTTGAAATTACGGTTGCTAAATTTTTTTTTGTTACAGTTTGCATATAAACACTCCTCATATTTATAAAATTCATTCTCCTATCATATTGATTTTCATACAAGTAAAATTTTTTAATTTTTAAAAAAAATTTTTCTACTCGATGAAAAAATTTTATTGACAACTACTTTTTTTTAAATATTCTTTCGGGAAGTACAGGAAAAGTCTGACCCCCTGCGTTAGTTCGATTTCTTTTATTTTCTAAGTCTATCACATTAATAAATTCTATGATAGTAGCTATATCAGAATTA
>LJUH01000018.1 GCA_001303765.1 Chlamydiae bacterium SM23_39 | reverse complement strand
ATATCTTGAATAGATTGAGATGGAATTATTTTCCAAAATTCATATTTTTTTAACTTTGTGATATGTTTTTGTATTTTAAATTTACTGAGCTTTTTTTTAAAAAGCTTATAATACTTTTTATGTAGCGTTATTAGATGATTATATATTTTCCCAGCTATATCTATGTTTTGATGAAGAAATTTATTTTTTCTTGTATTATATAGTTTAATGGAAAAAGTCTTTATCATACTTTCTTCTGATCTTCTATATATTTTCTGATATATGTCCTACACTTTCTAAATAATAAGATCTGGTCCATAAGGTAGGTTTTTCTTCGATATTTTGGACACCGTATTAAGTAGCACCCAACATTAAAAACACTTGTTTTTGTTTTATTGTATTTATTCATAAAAAAAAAAAATATATGCATTAAAAACATATAATTCAAGATTTTTTTTTAAAAATTCATTCAACGATTAAAATCGTTGGCTTTTTTTTTTACTTTTTCGTAATTTTAATAAAATTTTATTAATCAAGACTTAATTCTATTGACAGGTTCTTTTTTTGAGAAATTTTTATATAAAATTTAAAGTCAATTTAAAATTGGTTTTTTAGTTTTTCAACTTTTTTTGTTAACACAAATTATTCATTTTTGTGTATATGCCAATGAGGTTTTCTGGATGCATGCATGATTATAGGCAAAATAAACAAAATTATTACCCCTGTTATCTGAAAAAAAATAAAGAAGCGAGGTTTTTCATATCCTTCAGGAGCAAAAAAACCAAATATCATTGCAAAGATAGAACTTAATAATCCTAGTGATCCAATAATCCATATTCCTACATTTCCAAAAGGAATTTTATAGCTTCTTTTTACATCTGCTTTTTTATATCTTAAAACTATTGCTGATATGAACATTAATACATACATTATCAGATAAAGTTGAGCAGCTAAATGCAATAGCAATCTATATGTAGCACTTACTGTAGGCATATATAAAAAAAGAGATGATAAAAAAGTTACTATAGTAGCTTGTATTATTAAAATAGAAATAGGCATATTTTTTTTATTTGTTTTTTGTAATAATGGAGGCAGTTCTCCATGTCTTGCTGTTGCTAGAATTCCTTTTGTGGGGCCAACAATCCATGTACTTATCATTCCTAATGCTCCAGTAATCATAAGAATTGCAACTATCTTAATAGCCCAAAAAAGTTTGAAATATGAGAGTAGATGAGTTATAGCTTCAATAGATCCTGAAGCTAATTCTATTTTTTCTAGAGGAATAGTTACTGCTATTGATAAAGCTCCTAATGAAAGTATTATTAAAATAATTATTGTAGATAAAAATATTGCTTTAGGATAATTTTTTTGAGGATTTTCAACCTCTTTAGCATGTACTGCAGACATCTCTAACCCTCCCAGAATTAATAAGATTCCAGCTAATACAGAAAATTGATTTATAGATTTGATTTCTGGAATAAATGTTTTTAAGTTAAAAGATATATTGCTTGGATTTCCTTTTAATATCCAAATTGTTCCTAAAACTATTAAAATAGTTACTGGAATAAATATTCCTATTATAACACAAAGACTACTTATCCATCCTGAGATTTTCATTCCTAAAAAATTTATAAATGTGAAAATCCAAAAAATTATTAAAATAGTGATCATTATATAAAATTTGTTTTCGGCAAGTTGAGGATTTATAACATAGGCTATAGAAGCTGCTGAAAATGAGAGTATCGTTGGATACCATATTATATTTTCAATCCATTGCATCCAGATGGATACAAATCCTAATTTTTCTCCTAATGCTTCTCTTACCCATATATATACGCCACCTCTTTCTGGCCATCCTGTCGCAAGTTCTGCTGATATCAAGCCGACAGGTATGAAAAAAACTATAGCACCAAATAAATAATAAAAAAGAGAGGAAAATCCATGTTGAGCAGTAAAGGAAAGGTTAGCTATATTGCATATAGCTGCAACATTGATCATAGAAAGCATAAAAATAGTTAAGACTCTTTTTTTTTCCATAATGATATATGATGCTTAACTTTTGTCTTTTTAATAAAGAGAAAAATTATTAATATAAATTTTTTTATGAAAAAAATTTATATTACATCCAGATCTTTAAATGTTGCTAAAGAAATTTTATCAAAGAAATTTAAAGTAGATATTAATAAAAAAAGTTTTTTGAAAAAAAAAGAGCTTATTGAAGTTGTTAAAGAGTATGATGCTATTTTAACAAATATTTATGATAAATTAGATAGTTCTGTTTTATCTTATAAAAAAAGATTGAAGGTTATTTCTAATTACGCAGTGGGATTAGATAATATAGATGTTGAATATGCTAAGAAAAATGGTATAGTTGTTTTTAATCTTCCCCATATCGTTACGAATAGTACTGCAGAGTTAGCTTTTGCATTGCTATTGTCTTTAGTTAGAAAAATTTGTAGTTCTAAAGAATATATAAAAAAGGGTATGTGGAAAGGTTTTGATTCAGATAGATTTATGGGAGAAGAGCTTTTTGGAAAAACATTGGGTATTATAGGATTTGGGAGGATTGGTAAAGCTGTAGCTAAAATAGCTTTAGGATTTGGATTGAATGTTATCTTTTTTAAAAGAAAAAAAGAAAAATTAGAAGATTCTTTAAAAAGATGTACTATGGTATCATTGGATATTCTTTTGGAAGAATCAGATTATATTTGTCTTTGCGTTCCCTTAACAGCTCAAACAAAAAATATGATTGACCTAGCAAAGATGAAAAAGATGAAAAAAAAACCAGTTTTGATAAATATTGCAAGAGGAGAAGTTGTAAAAACTTCAGATTTAATCATTGCTTTGAAAAAAGATATTATTAGAGGAGCTGCTTTAGATGTTATAGATCCAGAACCAATATCTAAAAAACATTCTCTTTTGTCTTTTAAAAATTGTTTAATAGTTCCGCATATTGGAGCATCTACCTTTTCATGTAGGTTTAATATGTCAAAAAAAGCAGCTGAAAATATTTTGAATTTTTTTAATAAAAATGGATAACAAAAATTTTATTTTTTGATAAAATGTTTATTTTTACAAATTTTATTTCAGTTACTGTTATTATTGGAGTTTTGACAAGAATTTCTAACCATTTTTTTTGTAAAAAATATAAAAAAATTTATATTTACCTTACACCTTTTTTAATAATAATTGCTGTCTTTCCCTTAGCTTCTTTTATTGTAGGATTTGATGTAGTAGTATCAGAATATTTATTGGCTTTGATTTTATGGTTTTTTTTTGATATGGTAAGAAAATGATTTTTACATATTTATTAGAATGGCTTTTTTCTTTTATTATCATAGGAATTTTTTATTATTTTTTGATTAAGATTTTTAAAAAAAAATTTAATCTGATAACTTCTGTTATCTTTAGCTTTATTTTGATTGGAATATTTTCTTTTTTAGTAGCTCCTTATTTAATCACTTTTTCAAAACCTGCTTGGATATATCTACCTTTTTTAATATTTTGGTTTGTCTTTAATTTAATAAAAGCAAATAGAGAGATGTAGTTATTCATCTTTAAAAAGTCTTTTTTTTATCTCTTCTTCTGTTAGTTTTTTTCCTTCTTCTGGGGTATCATTGTATTTGAATTCTTCACAAAAATTATATTTTTCTTTATCAGATACAAATTCTGTTCCTAATATAGAACAATCATTAGGTTTACCTATAGAATAGTATTTACAATTTTTACAAACATGAAGATCTGCATCACAATATTCACATCTATCTTTAAATCTTATTTTGTTATCTGGAAGATGTATATTTTTTTTACATTTATAACATAACATAAAATTTATTATATCAGATTGTTATATTTAAAAAAAATATTGATTTAGATGTTTTTTTATTATAATTAATAAATATGTTAAAAGAGATACGTTCTTTAAGAATTTTTGCCAAGGAACATCATCAAGTTTCTATTGTTAAAACGCAAAAAAGACATTTAGGGATAATTTTAACATTAATAGCTGTTTTATTACTTGCTTTTTATACAATCATTTTTAAAAAAGAATATTCAGATCAAAAAATGTCAAGAGTTATATCAGCAGCTTTTGTAGATTTTTTTTTCTTACATCTCTTTATGACTTTGGTTTTTTTTATTTTTTGTATTGCTAATGGGAAAAAATATTTAAAACCAGAAAAACCAAAATTGATTGTTTGGAGAAGTATTTTTGCTATTTTGAGTTTTTGTTTTTATTCTTTATCAGTTATTTGGTCTAAAAAACTTGATAATTCTATTCTTTATGGAACTGATGCTTTTTGGGTAGCTCTTTTACTATATCCTTTGGGTATTAAAATAGATAAAATTGCATTATCGGGGATATTTATTGGATTGGCAGGTATAATATTTGTATATTTT
The DNA here is from genome assembly GCA_001303765.1 of Chlamydiae bacterium SM23_39. GTDB lineage: Bacteria > Chlamydiota > Chlamydiia > Chlamydiales > SM23-39 > SM23-39. The sequence goes on along the minus strand of LJUH01000018.1, from coordinate 15,704 downwards.
TTTGATATAAATTCATTGTATGATTTTATTGGAGGAATAATGGGGACATTATCAGGATTTACATTAGCAGTAGTTGTTATTATGTCTAGCTATATGGTTAAGAATGATCCTCCATTAAGAATATGTTTATATAATGCTTTAATTGGTTGCATAGTTTCTGGAATTTTTTCTCTCTTTTATGGATTTACAATAGGTTGGTTGTCTTTAACTATCAATGATATTGTCATATCAATATTTTCAGGATTATTATTTTCTTTGATTTTGTTTTGTTTTTTAGAAGCTTATTTTTATACTGAATCTTATATCATCGCTTCTATTAGTTATTTTTTACCTGTTTTTATTGTTGTTATAAATTGGATTATATTGCAGAAAGCACTTCCTATTACAACAATTGTTGGATCATTTATTATTGTTTTAGGTAGTCTAACTGTTATTAGCTCTTCTTTTTTGAAAGAAAAGAGAAAAAAATTAAAGTATTATGTAGATAGTTCTATTTCAAAAAAATAGTGTTAACAAAATTAAAAATTTTTTGTATTAACATAATAGAAATAAAAATTTTTATGAAAAAGTTAATTCTAATTTTTTTGTTTCCTTGTTTTATCTTATCAAAAAATCTTGGAATACTTACTTTTGCAGGAGGGATTCATGATGTTTTAAGAAAAAATCATAGGACTGAGGAGTTTTTTTTAGAGTATAAACCAGAAATATCTTTTTGGAAGATTTATCCTATCTTTGGAGTTATGGCTACTTTAAAAAAAGCTAGTTATATTTATTCTGGATTTAGTATCGATTTTAGATTAAAAGGAAGGTTCTTTTTTTATCCTAGTTTAGCAGCGGGATATTATAATCAGGGTAAAGGCAAAGATTTAGGATTTCCTTTAGAATTTAGATCGGGAGTCTCTTTAGGATTTGGTTTTTGTGCTCTTTTTCATGTAGGTGTTAGTTTTTATCATATCTCTAATGCTAGCTTAGGTAAAAAAAATCCTGGAGAAGAATCTTTAGTAGGTTTTATCTCTTTCCCTCTTTATTCTTCTAAAAAGTATAAGTAACAGAAAAAACATAACTTATAAAGTCTTCAACATTTTTTCCTGCAATAGATAACCATGCTCCTGTTATAATGCCTAAATTTTTTGAAAAATTGTATTCTATTGCTGGGGCTATTGATATTTGAATTAATGAGGGGGGAGCATTTGAAGCGGTTTTACCATCTATTGTAGTGCCTGGATTTCCTGAAAATTTTGTTTTCTTTGCTTTTAGACATAAAAAATCCATAGCATATACCCAATTTCTGTTGAAACTGTATTCAAAAGAAAAAGAAGTAATAAATAGATTTGGAGGGGTTACCTTACCTGAGGTATTATATCCTCCTCCATAAGAATTAAAATTTTTTACTGAGACTTTGGAAGGAAAAGAATAGGATAAGGATAATCTAAATCTTGTTGGATGCATTTTTATCCAATAAACGATTTTTGATAGGTTAAGGCTAACAAAAGTTTCATAACAACCCTTTCCTGTTGCATCAATTCCACCCTTATTTGGATTTAAGTTATCATATTTTCCTGTAGGGAATCTTTCAGAAATAACAACTCTCACGGAGGGAATATTGCTGTTTTTTTTATCTTTTAATAATTGAATTCCAAATTCAAAAGCACTATCTCCTAATTTTACGATATCTTTATTTTTTTTATGTTTGTAAAAACCACTTAATCTTAATGTACCATCTAAAAATTGAAAAATGCCGAATTGTAAGAATAGTAGGGTATTAGTTACAATAGTCTTATCTACACGATGTCGGTGCCATGAAGAATCATATTCTGCGAAAGAATCTAATACAAATAGATAAGGTTGGATATTACCTTGTCCAGGAGAAAGGTTGTCAGCTGACTGGGTGAGTAATGGACCGGTATACCATGGTGTATATTCTTGAACAAAAGCTGTTGAAAACAAGATGAATAGTGAATAAAAAAAATATTTTTTCATAAAAATTTTTTAATTTTTTATATAATAATTAAAAAATTATTTTAATGTCAAAAATTTTATTTGTTATAAAAAATAAATTGATAAATTAATTAAATTAATTAAAAATATAATTAGGAGGGTTTTAATAAAAAATGAATGAAATTCCTTTTGATCCATTTTTTTTATTTAAAACTCCATTCAGACAAACTATCTTTGGATCTATATTTCATAGTATAATAGGCCCAAAATCTGAAAAAAGGATTATAACTTTAAAAGATCAAGATAAATTGGCTTTTGAAGTTATTACTCCTAAAAAATGGAAAGAAAAGGATTTAACTGTTGTTTTGATACATGGATTATGCGGTTCTCATAAATCTCCTGCTTTAGTTCGTTTAGCTAAGAAATTGAAAATTAAAAATATAAGATCAGTAAGGGTAAATTTAAGAGGATGTGGATCGGGAAGTGGCTTGGCTAAAAAACCCCATTATTCTGCTGATCCTGAAGATATTTTGGAAGTTTTAAAATTGTTAAAAAAAGAATCTTCTTCTCCGATTATTTTAGTTGGATTTTCTTTAGGAGGAAATATTGTTTTAAAAATGGTTGGGGATATTGAAGAGGAAGCTAAAAAATATGTAAAGAATGTTATAGCTTTAAGTCCTCCAGTAGATATAAAATTAAGTGTCGAGCTTTTTGAAAAAGAAGAAAATAAATTATATTTAAAATATTTTACAAAACTTTTAAAAGAAGATATAAAATTTTTAAAAAAGAAATTCCCTGAATTTTCAAATATTTTTATTCCCGAGGATTTTACTTTTACTGAATTTAACAATTTTTTTGTAGTTTCTTTTTTAGGATTAAAAGATGTTGAGGAATATTATAAAAAGTGTAGTTCTAAATATGTTCTTTCAAATATTAAAGTTCCCTGTAAAATTTTATTTTCAAAAGATGATCCAATAGTATCTTATTTAGGTTTAGAAGGTGTAAATCTTCCAGAAAATATTCAAGTTTTTTTAACTAAAAAAGGAGGACATTTGGGATATATTGGTAGTTTAAAAGATAAAAGAGGATTTTTTTGGTTGGATAATATATTATTAGATTGGATATTAAATAATTAAGGTGGTGTTTTTATGAAGATTACCAGTAAATCCTTTAAACATAAAGAGATGATACCAAAAAAATTTACTTGTCAGGGTAGTGATATTAATCCTTCTTTGGATATTGAGGAGATTCCTCAAGGTGCAAAATCTTTAGTTTTAGTTATGGATGATCCTGATGCTCCTGGAGGAGTATGGGTGCATTGGGTTATGTATAACATACCTATTACTAAAACTGTTGAAGAAGACTCTTCTCCTGGAGAAGAGGTTATAAATAGTTTTGGTAAAAAAAGTTATGGAGGTCCTTGTCCACCGTCAGGTACTCATAGATACTATTTTAAGATATATGCTTTAGATACTAAATTAGAACTTGGAAAGGATGTAAATTTAAATGACTTAAAAAAAGCTATGCAGGGACATATATTAGATGAATCTCAAATTGTTGGATTATATAAAAAAGAGTGAGAAGATAAATGGAAAATATAGAAGAGAAAGTTGTAACTAAAGCTGCTCCTAAAAGAGTATGGCAAGCATGGTCTGATATGTACCATTGGAAGCAAGCAAAAGGTACGAAAGGATATATGTCTGGATATGCAGGGAAAAAAGTTGCATTTAAAATTATTAATGTTAAGAAAAATGAAGAATTTACAACAGAATGGAAATCTTTTTTGGTTAAGATGAAATTTATATATCAAGTTAAACCTATAAATAACAAAGGTTCTACTATTAGTTGCAGGGTTAGATTTGGAGGAATGTTTGGATGGTTAACGAGATTATTTTTAAAGAAAAAGATTAAAAATAATTTATCTAAATCATTAAATCAATTTGCTGAACAGTTAAATGCTTTTCAAAAACATAAAAGAATGAAGATGTTTTAAGGTTATAGCGAGTATCAAATAAATTAATGTGTTTTTAGGAATGTTTTATTTAATAACTTAAAATTTTTATCTCTAATCATATTGTCTACTTGTTTTTTGATTTCTTCATCAGTGAGGAGAGGGGAAAGATTGTTTTTAGTATAAGATATATCGTCATTTTTTATTGCAATTTTTATCAAATTGAAAAGTATTTTATTTTTCTCTTCTTTAGAATAGTTTTTGATTAAATCTTTTATTGTTCTTGTATTTTATTAAAAAGAAGATAAATACTATCGGCTGTTTGAATATTATCTATATTTATATCGATTTGTGAGAGAAAAAATAAATAATGATTTAATAATTGTTTTTCTGATTTTGGTTTGTTTAAGAATTTGATTGACATACTCCAACTGACTTTAGTCGTTGGAGTATGTCAAAATATAGAAAATGGAAAGATACTCTTTAATTTTACTTAAAAATGAAAATTTTTTAAGAATTTAATTTTTAGCAGTTTAAATAAGTTTAATAAGCTGTTTATTTTAAGGCAATTAAGATTTCTTCTAAAATTTTAATAAAATTGGTAGAATAAAATATAAAAATTAAAAGTTTTTATGTTTTTATCTATTTTAACTTTTGCTATTTGGACATCTGTCTTTGTGATAAATAAAGTAACTCTGTCTTTATCTACTCCTGTTTTTTTAAATGGAGTAAGAATGGTTTTAGCTGGTTTTTTGGTAGGTGTTTATTTGTTTTTTAAGAGAAAAAAATATTTTAAAATGACAAAGAATGATATCTTACCAATAATCCTTTTAGCTATTTTAGGTTTATATTTAGCAAATATCTTGGAATTATGGGGGTTACAATACTTATCTTCTGCTAAAACCTGTTTAATATATAGCCTTACACCTTTTTTTTCTGCTATTTTGTCATACGTTCATTTTAAGGAAAAATTTAATTTTAAAAAAACCATTGGACTTATTATTGGATTTTTAGGAGTTTTGCCTGTTATATACATTAAAACAGATATAGAAGATGTTGCAGGGGGATTTAGCTTTTTTTCATTGGCAGAACTCTCTATAATAGGAGCTGTCTTTTTTTCTAGTTATGGATGGGTTATTTTGAGGTTATTGGTAAAAAATGACAAACTTTCACCTTTAACTGTAAATTGTGTTGCTATGCTGATAGCAGGATTTTTATCTTTGATACATTCATATTTTATAGATTCTTGGAATCCTATTCCAGTACAACCATTACAGTTTTTTCCCTTTTTAAGAGGGGTTTTTTTAATAACATTTGTTTCAAATATCTTATGTTATAATTTATATGGTTATCTTTTAAAAAGATATACCGCTACTTTTTTATCATTTATAGGACTTCTAAGTCCAATTTTTGCTTCATTACATGGATGGTTGTTTATCGGAGAGAAACTTTCTTTTGTTATATTTATATCTACAATAGTTATTATTTTTGGACTTTTTATAGTATATCAAGAGGAATTAAAACAGGGATATATAAAAAAAAGAGTTATTAATTAAATTTTTTTAAATAGAAGCTTTTTCTAATGATAGTTTTTCAAATTTTTTCGATACTCTATTAATACTAAATATCCAGTAGATAGCAGCAAGAGTTATTATTGGTAATAATAGAGGTGTTATTGATAAAATAGATCCTGTTCCAATTATATCTAGTAATATTATTTGAATCCATGAAGATCCCGATTTACCAAGTCTTGATCCAATAATGTCTATAGCTGCTTTACCTTTTACTTTTGATTCTTGATCTAAAGGAATAAAAGCCATTTCTTTTGTAGGATCAAAAATAGAATATTTTAAAGCTTTGGTAGAAATATTTTGAAATGCTCCAAAAAGTGTTATTATTAAAAGAGGTGATATCTTTAGTAGATGAGATAAAAAGAAGAGAGGTTTTTGAGTTAATATTAAAAATAAAAATATTATTCCAGTTGTACCTATAAATATAGGGCAGATTGAAGCACTTTTTTTCCAACCAAAAAATCTTATGATCCCACTTCCTACAAATAAAGCTATTATGAAAGAGGTTATTCCTACAAAAAAACTGATAGTAGCCATGAAAGATTGATAGTCAGCAAGGTTAGGATATTGCAATTTTAAATTAGCTTTCCAGGTTGTTTCTATAAGATTAATGATAAGACCATAACAGATAACCATTAGTGATAAAGCTTTTAGATATTTTGATTTTGCTATATATTTAAATCCTTCTTTTAAAGAGAGGGTAGTTTTCTTTTCTGCTTTTTCTTTTATTTTTTTATCATAAAAGTTTTTAGGAAGAATATATTTTTGATACAAAAAATAGATAAGCATGATTAGTAGACCAATTACTATGATATATATTGTTAGATGCTGCAGTGTTAAATCAAATTTATTGTTTATAAATTTTTTTGCGTAATGCCAAACTATTGGACCTGTTAAGATAGCTGCTAAATTACCTCCTGCAGAAAATATTGTATAGAATCTTTTTGCTTCCGTTATTTTAATGACTTGATTAACAAATCCCCAAAATAATAAAAAAATAATTACACTTCCCCATAGTTCTGTTGCTACAAAAAATAGAGAATGCATCCAATATCTATATATAGCTGTCCAATGTTCATGGTTTTTCCCTATAAAAGAAGAGATTAGATCGGAAGTTTTATGAGGGGATAGTATTTCTTGATGGGGATATAGAAAAAATCCATATAATAAAAAAAAGATTAAAAAGGTTGCTATTATTCCATAAAATAGAGTTGATCTTTTAAAAATATTGCTTAATTTTGAATATATTAAAGTTACTATTAAAGCTATTGGTAAAACGAGCCAACCTTTTAATACTGGGATTACCTCTGCACCAGATTTTTTTTGAGTTACAATAATAGCATCTTTTAAAGAGTTTAAAATACCGTAATTTAATGAAATTAAAAATTTCATTAAAAAGAGTGGTAATATTTTTTTTAATTCAAAATTATGTATAGGCCAAATTTTATTTCGCCATTTTCCAAAAATTTTTTCTTTCATTTTTTTTAATAAAAAAGAATAGTTTAAAGGATTTGGAATATATTTTTAATTGAAATCTTTTTTTGAAAAAAGATTTTTTTCTCCTTCCAGTTTAGCTATAATAATGGTATTTGAACTAGTTCCAAAGACATTAGTTGTTGTTCTTAACATATCTAAAAATCTATCCACTACTATTATTATACCAATACCCTCTTTAGGAATACCAAGAGTTGTTATTACAATCATTAATGTTATTAAACATCCAGAAGGTACAGAAGCTACACCTAAAGTGGTTATAAGGCAAAGAAAAAAAATAGTTGTTTGGGTAATAAAATTTAAATTTATTCCATAAACGCAGGCTATAAATGAAGCTGCTACAAATATATGCATAGCTGTTGCTGTTAAATTTAAAGATGTTCCAAGGGGGACAGTTAAACTACAGATTTTATTTGATACGGAAGCTCTTTTTTCTAAACAATCTAAAGTTAAAGGAAGAGTAGCTGAAGAGGAACTTGTAGAGAAAGCTGTTATTAAAGCAGGGAACATAGCTTTTAAATGGAGAAGAGGGTTTATTTTAGCAAGAAATTTTAAAAGAATTGGGAATAAGATGAAAAATATGGAAAATATCCCTATTAATTCAACAGTGGAAAATAAAGCTATAGGTTTTAAAGCTTTTAATCCTGTTGAAGCGAATTCTTTTGTTATTAAAAAAAATATTCCTAAAGGTAATATTTTCATTATAAGGTGAGTTATCTGTATCATAGTTTCAAAAAGTGATTGGAAGAAATTTATTAAAATAAAACTATATTTATAGGGAGTTTTAGTAAGAGCAAATCCAAATAGTATACTAACGAATATTAAACTCAACATCTTTCCATAAGATAGAGCTTCTAATATATTATGAGGTATTATTTGAAGAAAGATGTTTTTTGTCTCTGGAGAGGATATCCCATGTATTATTTTAGTGTTTTTTATAGTACTTATAGTTTTAGCAGATTCTAAAAATTGATTTAAAAATATATTTACTAGCAGTACTCCTAATAAAATAGCTAAGATGTTTGTTAGTATAAATATAAAAAATGTTTTAGAGGCTATTCTTCCTAGAGTATGTTCTTTCCCCATTTTTGCGATTCCCGTAATTATAGAAGAGGAGATTAAGGGAACAACGATAAGCATTAAAAGATTTAAAAAAAGGGTGCCACCAACATCAAAAAAATTATATACTGAGAAACCAAATATTTTGGTCTCTGTGTTTATAGATATTCCTACGAAAATTGCTGATATTAAAGCTATAAATATATAAATAAGAGATCTGTTTTTCATATTAAATTAATTTTTACTATATTTTTAATTTTTATACAATTTATGGTTTTTATTAAAAGTTAAAGTTTTGTTTTATGGCAAGAGATTTGATGAGAAGGTCTTTTATTAGATTTTAATTTTGCAATTTTTATGAAATAGCAATGCAATGATTTTTCAGTTTTATTCTTAAAAAGATCTTCGAAGAATCTTTAAAAAAATATTTTTTAAGGCCAAAATTAGAGATTATTTATTCTATAAAAACTGCAGAGTTATAGATTAAAACTATTTATCTCAATTTCCATGATGTTATTTTCTTTAAAAAAATATTTGAATAATTCAAAAAAAATTTTGTATCTTAGAATAAATTTTTCATAAAAAGGAGTTTTATAATGAGAGCAAAAGGATTACAATTTAATTCAACACTTTGAACTTTTGTTTTGGGGTTATCTAAAGGTTTTATTTAGATAGATTTTTTATAATTTTTAAAACACTATCAGGATTTAAGGAAATAGAATCTATTTTTTTTTCTATTAAAAATTTAGCAAAGTTTACATCATCACTAGGAGCTTGGCCACATATTCCTACCTTACATTTTTTCTTGTGAGCTTTTTTAATAAAATTTGCTATTGCATTTTTTACTGCTTCATTTCTTTCATCAAATAACATTGATAGTTCAGAAGAATCTCTATCTATACCTAGTATTAATTGTGTTAAATCATTAGATCCAATAGAAAAACCATCAAACTTTTCAGAAAATTTTTCAACTAAAATAATATTTGATGGTATTTCACACATCATATAAATTTTCAATTTTTTTTCTTTTTTAAGGCCATTTTCAGATAGGAGAGATAAGATTTTATCAGCTTCTTCTAAAGTTCTTAAAAAAGGAACCATTATTATTATATTGTCAAATCCAAATTTTTCTCTAGCTTGTTTTATAGCTTTACATTCAAGTGCGAAAGCTTTTTTATATTTTTTATTATAATATCTACTAGCTCCTCTAAAACCTATCATTGGGTTTTCTTCTTTTTCTTCAAAATATCTTCCTCCTAAAAGAGCTCTATATTCATTAGATTTGAAATCGCTTAATCTAACAATTACAGGTTTTGGATATTGAGAAGCAGCAATTTTTGAAATAGAAGTTGATAATATATCTATAAAATATTTTTTTTTGTTTTTGTAATTTTTAGTAAGGATATTTATTTTTTTTTTGATGTTTTTGTTTTTTATTTTATTGAATTCTATTAAAGCCATAGGATGGATCTGTATCATATTATTTATTATAAATTCCATACGAGCTAATCCTATCCCAGCAACTGGTAGTTGCCACCATTTAAAAGAAGAAAGAGGGCTAGCTATATTTATCATAATAGGAGTTTTTATTTTGGGAAGTTTAGATATATCTTCCTCTATAATTTCATAGTTTAAATAGTTATCATATATGTATCCCTTTTCTCCAAAAGAACAATTTAAAGTGATCTTTTGATTTTCTTTTAAAAATTTAGTTGCATTGTTTGTTCCAACTATTGCAGGTATATTTAACTCTCTACTGACAATAGCTGCATGAGAGGTTCTACCTCCATGATCTGTGATTATTCCTTTAGCTTTTTTCATTATAGGAACCCAATCAGGAGAGGTGTTAATGGTAACTAAGATATTTCCTTTTTGAAATTTTTTAATTTCTTTAGGAGATTTGATGATTTGAACTTTTCCAAATGTTATTGATTCTCCTATCGCAATACCTTCAAGAATAGCTTTTTTTGTTTCTGTTAATTGGAATTTTTTAAAGATGTAAGGATTTTCTTGTGATTTAACTGTTTCAGGTCTGGCTTGTACAATATATAATTTTTTTGTTATCCCATCTTTTGCCCATTCTATATCCATAGCCATTTTATAATGTTTTTCAATAATATTAGCCCAATGGCCTAATTGGATTATTTCATTATTTTTTAAAACAAAAGAGTTTTTTTCTTTATCAGTAGTTTTTATATTTTTAGTAGCTTTTTTCCCTTTGGAATAGATTAACTTTATATTTTTTATTCCAAGATTTTTTTCTATTATAGGATGTTTTTTTTTCGAAATAAAGGGTTTAAATAGTTGATATTCATCAGGAATAATATTTCCTTGAACCACATTTTCTCCGAGTCCAAATCCAGCAGTTATTGTTATAGCATCTCTAAAACCTGTTTCTGTATCTAAAGTGAATATTACTCCAGCACCTGCTTTGTCGGAACGAATCATTTTTTGAATTCCTATTGAAAGAGCGATCTTATGATGAGAAAAATTTTTTTCTTTGCAGTAGACAATAACTCTGTCCGTAAAAAGAGAGGCATAACATTTTAAACAGGAAGAAATAATATTTTTTTCTCCTCTTATGTTTAGAAAAGATTCTAATTGTCCTGCAAAGCTAGCTGAAGGAAGATCTTCAGCTGTAGCAGAGCTTCTTATTGCTACATCTACATTTTTAGAATTATAAATAGAAGATAGTTTTTTATAATTATATAATATCTCTTTTTCTATATCTTTAGGTATTTTTGAGTTTAAAATAAAAGATCGGATTTTTTTGCCAATTTTTTGAATATTTTCCTTTTTAGAATTTTTCAGTAATGGAAAAATTTTTTTTTCTAAATTATTATATTTTATAAAATTCCAGTAAGCATCAGCTGTAATAGCAAAACCATTAGGGATAGGGATATTTTTATTTTTTAGAGTGGATATCATCTCTCCTAAAGATGCATTTTTTCCTCCAACTAATGATATATTTTTGTTGGATAGATCTTTGAAAAAACGGATATATTTCATAAAATATTTACTTTTACTGCTTCTAATCCTTTTTCCCCTTGAATTATTTCAAATTCTACTCTTTGACCTTCTATTAAAGAATGACTTGGAGCTATAATATTTCCTCTTTGAACTATTAAGTGTTTTTCTCCTTCATCTGGTTTTATAAAACCAAATCCTTTAGCTTCATTAAATAGTTCTACTGTTCCTTTCATTTATAACCTCTTTTTTTTAATTTACATTTCTACTAATATTTTCTTTTTCTTTTTTGTACAAATAAATTTTTTTATAAAAGGAGAAATTTTTATTATGAAAGAAAAGATAGACCCTAGAAAGATGAAAGATTGGGAAATTGCAAAAATTAAAGAAAAAAATAGAAGACCAATAGAAGAAATAGCTAAAAAATTACAAATTAAAGATGATGAAATGGTTAAGATAAAAAGAGTGCTTAAAATAGATCAGGATAAAGTTTTAAATAGATTAAAAAATAAAAAAAATGGAAAATATATTATCGTCACTGCAATTACTCCAACTACTTTAGGAGAAGGTAAGACTACCACAACTATTGGATTAGTTGATGGGCTTGCCAAGTTTAATAAAAAGGTTACAACAGCTATACGTCAACCAAGTGGAGGCCCTACTTTTAATATTAAAGGATCAGCAGCTGGAGGAGGTCTTTCTCAATGTATTCCTCTTACAGATCTATCCTTTGGATTAACAGGAGATATAGATGCTATAAGTAATGCGCATAATCTTTCAATGGTTGCTTTAACAGCTAGAATGCAGCATGAAAATAATTATTCTGATGAGCATCTTTCTAAGATAGGAATAAATAGATTAAATATAGATCCAGAGAAAATATTTCAAAAGTGGGTTATTGATTTTTGTGCACAATCTCTTAGAAATATAACTATAGGGCAAGGCGGTAGGTTAGATGGTTATGAGATGAAATCTGGCTTTCAGATAACTGTTTCTTCAGAGATAATGGCTATTTTATCTATTGTTAAAGATTTTAAAGAGTTGAGAGATAAAATAGGAAAAATAGTGTTAGCAAAAAATAAAGAGGGTAAAGATGTTACTACATCTGATTTAGAAGTTGCTGGAGCTATGACAGCCTGGCTTGTGGATACTATCAATCCCAACCTTTTACAGACTATGGAAGATAATCCAGTATTTGTTCATGCAGGTCCTTTCGCAAATATTGCTATAGGTCAAAGTTCTGTTATATCTGATATTTTGGCATCTAAATTATCTGATTATCATGTTACTGAATCAGGATTTGGTGCAGATATTGGATTTGAGAAATTTTGGAATTTAAAATGTCGTTATTCTAAATTAAAACCTAATGCAGCTGTTATCGTTTGTACTATTAGAGCTTTGAAAATGCATGGTGGTGGTCCTTTGGTAAAACCTGGAAAGAGATTAGATGAAGCATATTTAAAAGAAGATTTAAAGCTTGTGGAGAAAGGATGTGAAAATTTAATTGCTCATATAGAAATAGTAAAAAAAGCTAATGTTCCTGTAGTTGTATGTATAAATAGTTTTCCTGCTGATACGGAAAAAGAGGTTTTACTTGTTAAAGAGATTGTAAAGAGATATGGAGTTAAAGCAGTTTTATCGAAACATTGGCAGTTTGGTGGGGTGGGAGCTAAAGAGTTAGCAAAAGAAGTTATTAATCTTTGTGAAGAAGAAAGAGAGTTTAAATTTTTATATAGAGATGATGATAAGATATCTGAAAAGATAGATATTATAGCAAAAAATATTTATGGAGCTAAGGGAATAGAATATAATGAATTAGCTAAAGATAAGTTAGAAAAATTAGAAAAAGATAGATCAGTAAAAAATTTTGGTATTTGTATGGTCAAAACCCATCTTAGCTTATCAGATGATCCTGAGATTAAAGGAAGACCTAAAGATTGGAATTTGAAAGTAGAGGATTTTTTATTATATAAAGGAGCTAATTTAATAGTTCCTGTAGCCGGAAAGATTAAATGGATGCCTGGGACATCATCTAATCCAGCTTTTAGAAATATAGATGTAAATGTAAAAAATAAAGAAATAATAGGACTTTTTTAATATTTTCAAATAAATTTATTTTATAGTTTTAAAAGTTGAAATTGGTGTGAAAAATATTAGCTTTTGTAAATAAAAATTGATATTTTTGTATTTAAGTATAATTTTTGGTTCTATTTTGTGCGATTTAAACAAATATGAAAATTTTAAAAATATTTAAACGAAGACTTTTCTATTATTTAAAGATCTGCAATATTCAGCATTAACAAGGATTTTTAATTTTTTGATAATTAACAACTTAACTCAATTCAAGCTGAAATATATTGAATATATATTCATATTGTGTTATTTTTGATACATAAAAGTTTAAAATGAAATGAAGTTTGTAATATGTGAAAATATTAGTCTAAAAGCTTTCGATGTTTTGAAGCAATTTGATGTTGCTATATTTAGTCGTACATTTTTAATAAAAAATGCTACTTTTATAGAAAATAAATTTAACAATAAAGGAGTTTGATTCATGAAAAAAATATTTTTTACTATTTTGATAGGAATTTTATCTGTTGGTTTTATTTATGCCAATAATTGTTATAAAAATTCTAGATGTTTTCATTTTGCAAAAAATAGAAATGTCTATTGTGAGAATTCAAAAATAAATAATCGTGGTCAAGAAAGGCCTAGAGATGGTAGACAATATCCAGAAAATGGTAGAAGACAAGGAAGGCATCAAGGAGAATGTCAAAATCCGGATAAAGGTCCTGGTTATGGCCGTGGAGAGGGTCGTGGGCAAGGACGTTATCGAAATGATTAAAGGAATTACAATATGAAAATAGCTATTCCAACTGAAGGAGAAGGAGGTATTACAGATGCTGTTGCAAAGCATTTTGGTAGATGTAAAACTTATACTATATTAGATGAAGATGGGAATCTTGTAAAAATTATTAAAAATATTACGGTGCATTTTGGTGGAGAAAAATTACCTCCTGAATTAATAAAGGATTTTGGCGTTAGTATTTTACTTTGCCAAGATATTGGTTTGAAAGCTTTGAAATTATGTCAAAAACTTAAGATAAAGGTTTTTATAGGAGATGAAACAAACGTGTTGGAAATTTTTAAAAAATGGAAAAAAGGGTGTTTGATGGTTGCTGATATGACAAATATTTGTAAGAGTGGTCATTAATAATTTATTGCAGATGGTAAACTGTTGACATACTCCAACTGACTTTAGTCGTTGGAGTATGTCAATAGAATAATATGGTTGGCATGATATAAAAAAATATCAATATGATGAAACAAATTCAGATGCAAAAATTAATGAAAGAAATTCAAGAATGTAAAAAATGTTTTTTATGGAAGACTAGAAATATTCCATTAATAGGAGATGGAAATATAGATGCTAACATTATGTTTATAGGAGAAGCACCAGGGTATTATGAAGATTTAAAAGGAAAGGCTTTTGTTGGAAATGCAGGAAAAATTTTTGATCAATTATTAGAGATTGCTAAATTAAAAAGATCTCAAATTTATATTACAAATATTCTTAAATGTCATCCACCTAAAAATAAAGATCCAACTTCAGATTCAATCAAACATTGTATAAAATATCTATTTGTGCAACTAAAAATAGTGAAACCAAAAATAATTGTTACATTAGGTAAATATGCAACAAAAGAATTATTTCTTAGAGTCAAAATTCCTTTTACGAAAATAAGTGATATCCATGGATCAGTATTTAAAATTAAAAGTTCTTATGGAATGGTAAAGTTAATTGCTATGTATCATCCTTCTTCTGCATGTCATAATCCTTTTTTATTATCTATTTTAAAAGAGGATATGAAAAAATGTTTTTGATAGCTTTTAGGAATTTCAGTGGCATATTTAGTGTATCAGCTTTGACATACTCCAACGACTAAAGTCAGTTGGATTCTGGATTCAAACAATATTTGCCTGAAGAATCAGGTCTTACAATATCTAGCCCAAGAGAAGATCCCCCTTTTCTTAAATTATTTATAGATGCATTAACATCTCTATTGTGTTCTTTATTGCAAGAAGGACAAATCCAAACTCTTTCTTTTAAAGAAAGAGTTTTATTCCTATAGTTGCAATGAGAACATAGTTTAGAAGAATGGAAAAATCTATTTATCTGATGAACTATTTTTCCTTTTTTTTTAGCTACATGTTTTAAAATAAGTATAAACTCTGCAAAAGCTAAATCGAATATTTTTCTTCCCCATAGTTTTTGCATGGCTTTTAGATTAAGATCTTCTAAAAAGAGATAATCATATTTATCAGTCAGAGCATGAGATAATTTAAAGAAAAAATCTTTTCTGGAATTCGATAGCTTTTTTATAGATTCTAGCAAGATTTATTCTTGCCTTTTCTCTATTTTTGCTTTTTTTACGTCAATATCGGGATAAAATCCAGAACGGATATCGGACTTTTTTCCAGAGTTTTAATATAAAAAAAACTCTAATTTTTAATCACCTCCTTGTTTTAAATTTATTCTTTTACACTTTACAGCTTTTATTACTGCATACCTATCGGCTTCTTTTATTGTCATCTCTTTCATTTCTCCCCTCCAAAATCAATATTTTAGGGGTCATTTCTACTTAGCCCGAAAGGGATCATTTCTACTTAGCCCTGACACATAAAAAAAATATATTTACAAAAAATAAAACATTATTTAATTT
>LJUH01000063.1 GCA_001303765.1 Chlamydiae bacterium SM23_39 | reverse complement strand
TTTTTAATTTTGTAGATGCATCACATCTAATATCAAAAGCTAATTTATGGAAAGAAAGAGATAAAGCTATAAAAGCAAAATATGACAAACTTAACAATAAAGTTTTGCCTAAAGTTGCTCATGATAAAGAGGCTCGTATTGGATGTAAGGGAAAGAACAAATATTGGTATGGATATAAAAAACATGTTTTAGTTGATATGCAAAGTGGCTTAATAAATAAGGTAGCAATTACTCCTGCTAATGTCCTGGATTCGGAGGGGTTAAAGTTTATATGCCCCTCTCAAGGAGCAATATATGCCGATAAGGGATATTGCAGTTCAACAGCAGAAAATATAGCTAAGCATAATAGTTGCCATTTAGCTGCTATTAAAAAAAATAACATGAGATCTAAAAATAAAGATTTAGACAAATGGCGTACAAAACTTAGAAGTCCTTATGAAAGGGTATTTGCTCATGAAAGAAAAAGGACAAGATACATGGGGGTTGTAAAAAATCAGTTCTCGGCATTTATGCAAGCCATTTGTTTTAATTTAAAAAGATTAGTTTGTTTAAAAGAAAACTTATGCACTAATTGAAAAATTTTAGATTTCAACAACTGAAATCATTAAAAATTGGTATGAAAAAACTATTTTTTTATTTCAGTTTTTAAATTTTTTTAAAAAAAATCATCAAAAATCATTTAAATTCTTACAATTTTTTAAAATCATTAAATTGCAACGTTCCCATAAAACAACAGCTTAAAAAAATATACCAAACAAATGATGAAAAAGTAAAAAAAGACCTTACAAACAATTTAAAAACCAGATTTATCATGAATACTAGTCAAGGTGCAACTACAACCAAACTATCAGATACATATCAAGAGAAATTAAACCAACTAGCAAAAAAATTACAAATAGATTATACAACTTTTAAAAAATATCTTGATGATGCAGTATATCTTGATAAAAATTGGAAAAACCTTTTTAAGTCGTTAGCCCAAGCTTAAAAAAAACTATAGTTTCATAAAATATTGAGATAAAGAAAAAAACCTTATCCACGAAAAAATAGTCCTGGTCTAGAAGAAATAATCGAATATTTATCTTTTTAAAAAAAATTTTATAAAAAAATAAAATATCAAAAATTTCTCTTTCAAAATAAAATTTTTTTTAATTGATTCTTTTTTCAAAAAATATTAAAATTGTATCTTTAAAAAAAGGTAGTTATGACCAAAGAAATTAACAATAATACAAACATTTTTTTGGAACACCAAAAAAAGAATTTATCAAATTATGCTGATTGTCAAGTTATTACTTTAGTAGCATTAAGTTGTTTGTTATTTGCAAGTTCAATTGCAGTTGGAATTGCAATTCAAGCTTTTCCAAAAAAAATATCTATAATTTTAATAAAATTTAAAGATCTTATAAATTCAAATACTTTAGTAAAAATAGCTATTGTAGCAACGCCTACAATAATAGGCATTTCAATTTTAACGACAAGCATTTTATTGTATTGTTATAACAAAAAATATTTCACAAATAACGAAATAAAACAACCAGAAAAAAAAGTAAAAGAAGAAGTAGAAGTAAAAGAAGAAGAAGAAGTAAAAGAAGAAGAAGAAGTAAAAGAAAAAGAAGTAAAAGAAGAAGAAGTAGAAAAAGATAAAAATAAATTTCAAATCCCTAAGGATAAAATAAAACAGCTAACAAATAATGCTATAAAGGCATCTATCCAACTTGTCGAAAACTCTCTATTATTATGGAACAGAACATTTATTCAAAATAATGATATTTATAATCAATATTTCTATTCAATAATATTAGCTGATCTAAAAGTAAACACCTTACAAATAACTTATTTCCAAATAACTGAACATAAAGTACCTTCAAATAATGTATTAAAAATTTTATTAGCAGGATCAACTAAAAAAGACATTGATTACTTAACATATCCAAAAAAAACAAACAGGAAAGCTAAAGGAATTTTGAGACCTGAATTATTGAAAAAAGCAGCAGAAAAATCCAAATTATTAAATGAAAACAATATCGAGCCTAATCATGTTGATTATCAAACTTGTAACGAAAACCATTTTAAAGGAACTATTTTTAATTTTTATACTGAAGTTCAAGAAAACATAATCACAGAAGAAATGTTAAAAGAATTTGTACAAAAACCAGAATTAAAATTTACAAAACTTCAACAAGACTTAATAATTCAGTATTTTAACAATAGACAATATGTAGAAATGTTCATAATAATGAGAAAAGAGTTAAAAGTAGAAAATGAAGAAACATCATTCCAATTCAATCCCGATGACCAAAAATTAATAAAATCTATATATTCCCATGAAAATATTATGCCTCTTCTAGAAAATCCAAATGCTGAAGAAAAGAAATTTAAATCACAATAATGATTGATTAAAAAATATTCTTAATTTTATCTTCTAATATTTCAGGAGTTACAATATCTCCATTATCTTTTTTTTGTAGATACATAGCATTACCCATCTCCCAAAAAGGTATCCCCTTCAATAAAATCTCTTTTGAAAGCTTTTTATTTTTTTTCTTTGTTTCAGAATGTATCCACTTATGACTTTTAGCAACAGCAATTAATTCCATAATTGTCTGTCCACCAGATCTAGTTATAGTCAAATCACTTCTATGAAATAATGAAGCTATAATATTGTCTTTTTGAAAAGACATAGGTATAATATTTAAATTTTTAGGAAATTCTTTAGTGTTATCTACAAGATCACAAATTTTTCTAAAAGCTTTTTTTTTATTAGATGAAAATTTTCCACAAAAGGCAAATATATAAAATCTATCTTTTAAATTTTTACAAATTTTAATAAAATTTTTTACATATTCATAAGTAGCTTCAGAAGCTGGTTTTGATCCTAAAAGAACTACAATTAGTTTATCATTTTTCAAAATATTAAATTCTAATCCCTCTTTTTTTTCTATAAAAGAAAAAAAACCTTTTTCTAAACATTGTTTTATCAAATTAGTTTCCTCCAAAAAATAAGTTTTTAAAAAAATCTTAAAATCCTTATCTTCTTTTTTTAAATTTCTAAATAGATCAAAAGAATCTCTAATCAAATAATCTCTATAAATAACTTTTTCTTTTGAAAGACCACAATATTTTTCCCAAAAATGTTCTTCTCTTTGATTTTTTTCTAAAAGAGGTTTTATTGTAATAATATTTATATGTTTTTTATCTTTCTTAGATAAATTTTTAACACTTTTCATAAATTGCGCATATTGAGGAGTTGGAAGATCTACAAAAACTTTTTGTAAAACAATAGTTTTTTTACAAATCTTATTATAAATACGGATAGCTTTTATAACAGCAGCGGGAGATATAGGTTGATTATCTATAACCTTATCTATCTTTTCTTTAAATAACAGAAATAAAGTATTAAAAAAAATAAAGGGAAATAAAATACTATTTGCATAAAGGTTACATTTAACCAAAAAAGTTTGAATGTTAACCTTTCCTCTTTTTTGAGTCCAATTATAAAAATTCTTAAAAATTCTACCTATTTTAAACCTTGCCCAATCCTCTAAAACATCTCTTTTAATAATTTTAACATCAGGATTTTTTTTCTTCTCATTGTTAGCTATTGCTATTGCTGATTGTAATAATCCCCCTCCCCCTGAAGAAGTTATAATTAGTATCTTTTTTTTCATTTTTTATACTATCCTACTAAAATTCCTCCAACAACCATAAATGATAAAAAGTAGAAAAAATTATCAATCAAAAAAAGTTTATAATTGTTTTTTATCCAGATAATTGATGGGATTTGAGTCGTAAATACAAACCCTAAATATATAACAAACCCAGCAACAACTCCATCCCAAAAAGAGGTAGCTCCCATATAAATCTCTAATAAAGACAAAAAATAGGATAAAATTAAAGCTACAAGAAAACTACCCAAATATGAAAAAATATTTTTTCTCATCTTTTTTTTATCTATTCCTTTTAATCTTAACCAAATAGCTCCAAAAAGATAGGGAGAATACCATGCTATACCCATAATAAAATAAACAACAGCTGCTACTAATACCGTTAAAAAATCAACATGAACCATAGCTTTTCCTCTATTTTAAGTTAAAATATTGATTTTAAAAATTTAAAATATAATAGTCAAAATATTTCAAAAAAATACTTTTCAATAAATTAATTAAAAAAATTTTTATATGATAAAATTTTTTTAATTAAAGAAATAAAACAATATTTTTGTTTTAATTAATGTATATTTTTGTTATAATTAATGTATAAATTATTAATGATATGTCAGCATTAACAATACCAGGTACATTTGATTTTTTTTATATACCTAAAACATTATTTACAAAGATACATGATATATGTAAAGGAAAAAATTTAAAAATCAATTGCATTGAAATAATACAAACTCCTTTTTCAGCTTTTTATTCGATTATATCTTTATTTCAAAAAGTTCAAATAATAGACACCTTAACTCAAAAAATATTAAATACTACAACAACTCTTTTAAACATTGCGACACCGATCCTAGTTATAATAGGAAAGATAAGTGCGTTAACTGGCTTGATTTTCACTGTTTTAGCTTTAGCAATAGAAAACATGAAATACAAAAAAATAATTAAATTTTCTCAAAATGAATTATTTGAAGAAGAATCTTATCAATTAGGCCAAGAAAAAATCTTAAAAATTAGATTAGAAGAATTTCAAAAAAAGTATCTTAATAATCCTCATAAAGCAGAAAAATTAAAGCCCATTATAAGACCATGGGCATGTGATAAAATAAAGACAGAGATACCTAAAATTATTACTGAATTAAATGATTCTAAAAAAACAAATGAAGAAAAAACAAATACTATTCAAAAAGCTAATTACCTTATTCAAACAATGAAAATACAATGTCAAAAATCAGAAAAATTAACACATTTTGGTATATTAATTTTACTCGTAATGATGTTTGCTTTTTTACTACAGATATTTCCTCTAAAAAAGATGATTGCAATGAAATGTATTGCAAAATATGCTTCATATATTCCAACTGTTGTATTACTTTTTATGACTGCAGCAAATATTATCAGATGGTTTGTTGGAAGAGGTATTTTAGATTCAGAAGATCACAAATTTAATTTAAAAAATGCAACAATAAATCCTATTAAAGAAACCTATATCTATCAAATAATAAAAAAAGCAAACACTTTTTTATCAAAAAAATTCAAAAACTTTTCAAAAAAAACTAATCCATCTATATAAAAAAATCTTTAAAAGATATATTTAAAAAATAATGGATAAAGATTGTCTTATAAAAAAATTAGACAAACAAATAAAAATATGTAAAAAATGTTATCGATACAAAACAAGAAATATTGCCATCTCAGGAAATGGAAATATTTTTTCTAAGATTATGATAATTGGAGAATCTCCCGGAAAAGAAGAAGATTTAAAAGGTGAAGTATTTGTTGGTAAATCCGGCATTATTTTGAATAATCTTTTAAAAAAAATAAATATCAAAAAAAAAGAAGTATATATAACAAATATTTTAAAATGTTATAAACCTAATGCACCTACAACTAAGGAAATATCTTCATGTATTAACTATTTAAAACAACAACTAGATATTATAAAACCTAAAATATTAGTATGTTTAGGAAAATATGCTAACAATGAGATTTTCAAAATATTTAACTTTCCAATAAAAAAAATATCTGAAATTCATGGTAAATCTTTTTCATTTGGAAAAATTAAAATTATTTCTTTATACCATCCAGCATATGCTCTTCATAATTCAAACATATTAAAAATATTAAAAAAAGATTTTAAAAAAATATTACTTTTTTAAAATAAAATGATTTTTTAATAAAAAAATATTTTGCATCAAATATTTTTATGTTATAATAAGAGCGTTATTGTTAATAAATTAAAGATAATTAATGTTAAAAAGAAAAAAATCAGCGATACTTGTTACAGGTCTTGCTATATTTTCCATGCTTTTCGGAGCAGGAAATGTAGTATATCCTTTAATAGCAGGTCAATATGC
>LJUH01000017.1 GCA_001303765.1 Chlamydiae bacterium SM23_39 | reverse complement strand
AGGGGCATCTTCTCTTGGGCTAGATATTGTAAGACCTGATTCTTCAGGCGAATATTGTTTGAATCCAGAATCCAACTGACTTTAGTCGTTGGAGTATGTCAAAAATTATGCTCCTTTATTTTTCATCTAAAAAAATAATTTAGCGCTTGTATAAATTTTTTTATCAATTGACAAAATAGGTCTTTTAGGCACATAATTTCAATACTATGAAAAACCAAAGTAAAACAAAATTTGTAATTTTAGGACTTCTTACCATAAAACCACTGTCAGGATATGGCATAAAAAGCATTATATCAAAAAGCATAGATCATTTCTGGTCTGAAAGTAATGGACAAATTTATCCTACTTTAAAATTGCTTTTAAAAGAAAAATTAATCTCTCTTAAAAAAAGAGAAGCTATAGGGAAAAAATATCGAAATATTTACTCTATAACAAAAGAGGGTTTTGAGGAATTAAAAAAATGGTTAAATAAACCTTATGAGAAAAACACTCATCGTGATGAAAGCCTTCTCAAATTATTTTTTGGAAGTACATTATCTATCGAAGAAGCTATTGATCATATTAAAAAAAGAAAAAAAAGAACAGATGAAAAACTTAAAAATTATCATTTAATAAAAAAGGAATTAGAAAAAAGAAAAAATTTGCCTCATCATATTTATTGGCTAATTACTTTGAATAACGGATTTGCTATAGCTAATGCTGAAATAAATTGGTGCAAAGAATCAATAAAAATTTTAGAAGGACATAAAAAATGAAAATATTAAAAGGCTTATTATCATGGCTACCTTGGATATCATTTAGCATTATTTCTAATTTTTCAGTTTCTTCGGCAATCATTGTTTCGATAATATTTTCACTATTCTCATATTCTAAATTAAAAAAGGGTTTTATTCTCGAATGGACAACTCTACTTTTTCTTACTTCATGTTTTATTTCTATGGTGATATTTAAAAATGATTTTTTTATCAGATATAAAAGTATATTCGCAGAAACAACACTTGCTTCAATATCTTGGATATCTATTTTAATAAAACATCCTTTCACTGAGCAATATGCTAAACTTCAAGTTCCAAAAGAATATTGGAATTCTTTTTTATTTTTACGTATCAATAAAATTATGACAGCTATTTTTGCTATAATTTTTTCATTAAAAACTTTAATAAGCATTTATTCATTCTACAATCCTAAAACTTTTAATTTTTCAATATTTTTCTGGCTTATTTTATGTCTTCAATGTATTTTTGTTCATAAATTTCCCTCATGGTATAAAAAAAGATATAAAAATAAATTACTCTCTCAAAAACAATCTTAGGAGATATTTTTATGAAAATTTTAGCAATAAACGGCAGCCCTAAAGGTAAAAAAAGTACTACCTATTTAATGGTAGAGGAATTTTTAAAAGGTGCAAAAGAAGAAAAAGCAACAATTGAACACATCTTACTTTCTGAAGTGAAAATTCACCACTGCATAGGATGCTTTACATGTTGGACAAAAACACCTGGCATTTGTGTATTTGATGATGACATGAAAAAAATTCTTAAAAAAGAAAAAGACTGCGATATTTTAATATTTGCAACACCTTTATATGTTGATAATATAACTGGTATTTTAAAAAATTATATGGATAGATCCATTCCTTTAGAATCTCCATTCATAGAAAAAGATTCTGGGGGAGAAGCCATTCACATATTAAAAAGAAAAAACCCAAAACTTGTAGTAATTTCTAATTCTGGATTGCCTGAACAATCACAATTTATCGTTTTAAAAACACTTTTTAAGCGTATAGCAAGAAATATGTCAACAGAGGTAATTGCAGAGATATATCAAGACGAAGGACCTCTTTTAACAAGTGCTGATATAAAATTAGAAAAAATTATTAAACATTACAAACTACTTCTACAAAAAGCTGGAAAAGAAGTAGTTAAGAACTTAAGCATTAGCAAAAAAACTCAAAAAGAACTAGAAAAACCATTAATTCCATACGATTCTTATATAAAAACAGCCAATATATATTGGAAAAAATTATTACATACAAAATCAAAATAATCTCTAAATGGTTTTACTTCCTGATCAAAAGAATTTATTATGAAAAAGTCTATAAAAAATAAATTTGTTTTGGTAATAATTAGGTTTTATTTAAATTTCCTGTTAGGTAATTCTATTTTATTATTCAAAAATTTTTTCTTTTAAAAGTTTTTTCTTTTGAGCTTTTTTACCTCCAAAAGCATAATTATCTGAAAGACTTCCATCTTTAAAAACTACTCTATGACAAGGAATATTTTTTGGATCTGGGTTTTTATGAAGGGCGAAACCTACAATTTTAGGTGAAGTTTTTATTTTTTTTGCTATCTCTCCATAAGTTTTTGTTTTTCCTTTAGGTATTTTTTTTACCTCTTCATAAATTTTTTTAAAAATAGACATCTTTTTTTCTGTAAAAAAAAAATAATAACATATATATCTTTTATTATCTCCTAATAATTTGGTGTTTTTAAATAGGAGATAGTTTTTAAAAAAAGGAGTCAGAAATGGAAATATATATAGGAAATCTACCAAATAATTATTCTGAAGAAGAGTTAAAAGAAACTTTTTCTCAATTTGGTGAGTTAAAAAGTGCAAAAATAATATTAGATCCTATAACTCATGAATCAAAAGGATATGGTTTTGTAGAGATGAAGAATGCGGAGGAAGGACAAAGAGCAATTGATCAATTAGATGGACAAACAATATATGGAAAAACAATATTTGTAAGTAAAGCTCATCTGTATTAAGATAAAAGATAAAATTGAATTTAAAATTTTTTTGATAAAATTGCTAGTAATAGTAAAGCTACTATATTTGCAATTTTTATCATAGGATTAATTGCTGGCCCTACAGTATCTTTATAGGGATCCCCAACAGTATCTCCTGTTATTGAAGCTCTATGAGCTGCAGAGTTTTTGCCTCCAAAATGGCCCTTCTCTATATATTTTTTTGCATTATCCCAAGCTCCTCCTCCACTTGTCATAGATATAGCTTGAAATAATCCAGTTACTACCGTACCTAATAATAAAGCTCCTAAAGTTACAAATGCAGGGCCTTGCCCTACAATGACAGAAATAATAAAATATACTGCAATAGGTACTATAACTGGTATTAAAGAGGGAATAACCATCTCTTTTATTGCAGCTTTTGTTAAGATATCCACGGCTTTGCTGTAATCGGGAAGATTTTTTCCTTTTATTATTCCGGGGATCTCTTTAAATTGTCTTCTAACTTCTGTTACTATAGACATTGCTGCTTTACCTACTGCTCTCATGCTAAATGCACCAAATATATAAGGTAATAATCCTCCAATTAATAAACCTATTAAGACATAAGGATCTTGTAAAAAAAATTGGGTATCTAAATTAGGAAAATAGTTATCTAGATCTTCTATAAATGCAGCAAATAAAACAAGAGCTGCAAAAGCAGCTGAAGCTATAGCATATCCTTTTGTTATGGCTTTGGTAGTATTTCCTACTGAGTCTAAAGCATCTGTTGTTTCTCTTACCTCTTTATGTAATTTTGCCATTTCAGCGATACCTCCTGCATTATCTGTAACAGGACCATATGCATCTAATGCAATAACCATTCCTGCTAATGCTAACATGCTTGTTGCTGTGATAGCTATTCCAAAAAGTTCTGCATTTAAATAGGATATAAGAATTCCTACAGAGATAATTATAAGAGGAAGAGCTGTTGATTCTAATGAAGTTGCTAACCCTTGAATAATATTAGTAGCATGTCCTGTTGTAGAAGCTTTTGCTATATTTATTACAGGCCTATATTTTGTAGAAGTGTAATATTCTGTTACCCACATTAAAAGACCTGTTACTGCAAGACCTGTTAAAGCACATATAAAAAGATTTATTCCTTTAAAAGATATTTCATCTATTTGTGCTATTTGAGAGAAGAAACCAGTTGTATATTTTGTAACAAAAAATATTGATATTGTAGAAATGATAGCGGTCATTACAAATCCTTTATATAAAGCTCCCATTACATTTTTTTTCTTTCCTAATTTTACAAAGAAAGTTCCAATGATAGAAGATAAAATAGCTGCAGCACCTATCATTAAAGGATAGATCATTAAAATGCTTTGAAGTCTATCTTTAAAAAACAAAGCTCCTAATAACATCGTACCTACTATTGTTACAACATATGTTTCGAAAAGATCAGCAGCCATTCCCGCACAATCTCCTACATTATCACCTACATTGTCACTAATAACTGCTGGATTTCTTGGATCATCTTCTGGTATACCTGCTTCTATTTTGCCAACTAAATCAGCTCCTACATCAGCTCCTTTGGTAAATATTCCTCCTCCTAATCTTGCAAATATAGATATTAAAGAAGCTCCAAAGCTAAGAGCTACTAAAGCTTCTAAGATTTTTTTTTGAGATATTCCAATATTTTGTAAAACTAAATAATAGGTTGTTATTCCTAAAAGAGCAAGTCCTACCACTAACATTCCTGTAATTGCACCTGATCTAAAAGCTATATTTAATCCTTTTTGTATTCCCTTTTTTGCAGCTTCTGCTGTTCTTACATTACCTCTTACAGATATATTCATCCCTATATAACCTGCAGCACCAGATAAAATAGCTCCAATTAAAAAACCTATTCCTACAAATAATTGAAGCTTCCAAGTTAAAATTAAAAAAATAAAAACACCTACAATAGCTATTATTTTATATTGTCTATTTAAATAAGCTTTAGCTCCTGATTGTATGGCTTTAGCTATTTTTTTCATTTCAGCTGTGCCTGAACTAAAAGATAAAATATATCGTATCATAATAAGGCCATACAAAATTGCGGCGAAAGCAGAAAAAATAAGAAAAAGATAAAACTTTGTCATTTAAAAATCTCCCAAAAAAAGTATAAAGATATTTTATTTTATAATCATTAAAAATTTAAACAGAGGATGGATTAACAGATGGAAGGTATTTGTCTTTAAACCAAGAGCTTTGATTGATTGATTTACTAATTTCTAGTATTTGGTCATATATATTAAATGTTTTGCTTGATAATTTGATAGATTGTTTTTGTTCTTTTTCCAATTCATCTAAAATTTTTAAATTTAAATTAAATTTGTTAATAGGAGAAAGGGAAGTATATTTTTTTTTCCATTCTGTTATTGATTTATTGACTTTAGGTGCAATAACTTCGAACCATTGTTTATCAGAATTTTTAGTTATTAAAAACCATGCTAATAAATGTCCTCTGAAATCATTATTAATTTTATCCAATAATTCTAAGTTTGGCTTTTTTTGTGATTGAAAATCTGTATCTTCTTCTGTACTGATATTTTCTTCTTCTAAAATTTTTTTGAAGTTATCGATTATTGTTTGTTCTAATTGAGGATATAGAGAGGATAAAAATTTTTCATCTAACTCTTCCTTGCTTAAGGATTGTATAGATTTGTTAATTGAATTATATTGCATAATAAGTGTATTTATAACAGAGATTATTAAACTAAAAGAAAAAAAGTGATTTTTAAAGAGAGAAGCCCAACTACTTTCAAAAATTGACCATGTATTTAATTTTGTTATGTATTTTAAATTATTATATTTTAAAGATTCTTTAACAAATAATTTGTCATATGCATCTTGCTCTTTATAAAAAATTGTTTTTTGAGATAAACATTGAACCAGTTTATTTGCCTGTGAATTAAAAAGAGTTGTTATTCTATCTATTAGATAATAACAGATGCCGCCTTTCAAAAGAGCAGAAGATATTATTTTTATTGAAATATACCCTTTAGTAAAAAATGTAGAAACAGTGGCAAGTATTGAGCAAGCAATAGAAGATACTATTATTTCTTGAACAAATTTTTCACTATTTGGTTTTAAAATTTTTGTTGATAATTTTAAAAATTTATTTGGTTCTAAATAATTTTTTAATGCTTTTATACTCATTCTGCATTAATTTTAACAATACAAATTAACAAAAGCAATAAAATTTATTAATTTTTAAAATAAAATCCCTGTTTTGTTCCTCTCTTTTTAAATTCTTCTATTAAAGCTTCTATGATTTTTAAATTTTTTCTTTTCATCCAAATAGGAGCTATTATAGCTTTTGGATGTCCACTGGAAGAGACTCTATGTATTATGCATTCAGGATGTAACCTTTCAATAAAATCACAAGCAAGATGAATATATTTTTTAAAAGATAAGGGCTTCCAAAGATTTTTTTTATACATATCAGCAAGTATTGTACCTTCCATAGCTACTAATAAATGTATTTTTATACCTTCTATTTTTAATTTAGATATAATCATTGCTGTTTTTAATTGGTCTTCTATACTTTCTTGAGGAAGATTTAATATTACATGAGCACAATGGTGTATATTATGTTTTTTTGTAAGATCTAAAGCATATAAAAAATCTTCAAAAGTCTCTTTTCTATTTACAATCTTTAGGGTTTTATTATGAGATGTCTGCATACCATATTCTATACATACAAAGGGAAGTTTTTTTTTGTAAGAGGATATGAGCTTTATTTTTTCCTCATCTATACAATCAGCTCTTGTAGCTATATTTAATCCAATTATATCCTTATCTATACTTATAGCTTCATCATATAATTCTTTTAATCTTTTTATAGGAGCATAAGTGTTAGAAAAGGATTGAAAATAGATTATAAATTTTTTTGCTTTATATCTTGTTTTTCTAATTTTTATGTTGTTTAAAATTTGTTCTTTTATAGAACAATTTATATTTTGAGTGCGAGAAGAAGATCCTCTTTCATCACAAAAGATGCAACCATTTATTCCTTTAGTATTATCTCTGTTTGGACAGGTAAATCCAGCATCTATAGATATTTTGTAAACTCTTACTTTAAATAATTTTTTCATAAAATCGTTGTAGCTATTAAAAGGAAGTTTTTTCATTATTGGTTTTTTTGGGATATTTTTAATATTTTTTTATAAATTTTTTTGATATAAGGAGAAGAGATTTTTTTTAAAATCTCTTCTTCTCTTTTTTTATCTTTTATTTTTTTTTTGTATTTTTTTGTTTGAGAGGAGAGATGAAATCTTTTTTGTAAGAGTAAGATTATCTTATCATCTATTTCATCTATCTCTTCTCTGATTTTTTCTAATTTATCTTTTTTTGATAAGATATAGTTTGTCATTTTTTTTAATTTTTTTGTTTATAGGAAAAGTTATAATATTATCTGTATGTGTAATAAAATTTTTTAATTTATGTTTTACAACGCCTGTACTATTTCCAATTATTAATATATCATCATTTTTTTTTAGTCTCCCTGCTTCTAAAAGAAGCTCGACAATTTTTATTTTTGAAAAATAATTAGTTATTTTGCCTATATATTTTTTTTTGTAAGAGGCTTTAGATCCATAACAGGAGCTCCATGCATCTGTTTTTTTTCTAAGATAATACCCTTCCCAAAAACCTCTATTGTATACAGTTTTTAATGAATCTATCCATTTTTTTATTTTATCTTTTGAAAATTTTTTTTCTTTTATACTAAGTATAGCTTTTTTGTAAGTTGAAACAACTGTTTGAACATATTCAGGAGATCTAGCCCTTCCTTCTATTTTTAAAATATCAACTCCGCTTTCTATTATTTTATC
This sequence comes from Chlamydiae bacterium SM23_39, assembly GCA_001303765.1. Lineage (GTDB taxonomy): Bacteria > Chlamydiota > Chlamydiia > Chlamydiales > SM23-39 > SM23-39. The sequence continues at coordinate 12,781 of LJUH01000017.1, read as the reverse complement.
TAAAAAACTTATCGTGCATAGATCTTTTGGAGACATAACATATTTATTATCGATAATAAGTTCCTTACCTGTTTCTTCATCTGTTACCTTATATCTTCTTCTGCATGGTTGTAAACATTTACCTCTATTAGAAGAGAGGTTGTATTGCATTAAACTCATATAACATCTTCCTGCTATAGCCACACACATAGCTCCATGGATAAATATTTCTATTTTTAAAGGTTTTTTTGAAGGACCATATATTTTTTCTTTTTTTATAGTGTTGGATATTTGTTTTATTTGGGTTAGATCTAGTTCTCTAGCCAATACTATAACATCTGCATATTTTGAAAAAAATTTTATGGATTCTATGTTAGAGATATTTTGTTGGGTGGAGATATGTACTTTTAATTTTATTTTATTTGCATATTGTATTACAGATAGATCTGAAGCTATAATAGAATCTATTTTTTCTTTTTTTGCTACATCACATATTTTTTTCATTAATGAGAGATCTTTATCATATATCAAAGTGTTTAGCGTTATATAAGCTCTTACATGGTTTTTTTTACAATATTTTGAAATCTCAGAAATATCAGTTATTGAAAAATTTTTGGAAGAATTTCTCATATTTAAATGTTCTATACCAAAATAGATAGAATCAGCTTTTGATTTTATTGCAGCTATTAAAGAAGGAAAATCTCCAACAGGAGCAGATAACTCTATTTTTTTCATAAAATTATCTGATTATACATTTTTTTACATATTTTTTTATATCTGCTTTTATATTTTTTAATGTTTTATCGGATAAAGAATTTTTATTTTTAAATTTTTTATTTAAAGGTGATAGGGGAACAAATTTTTGTAGAACATAAAGATCTGCTCCTTCTATCATCTTAGCGATATTTAGAAGATCCTTTTTTGTATGTAATCCTTTAACTACCGTTGTTCTGAATTCATGGTTTATAGAAGAAGATAAGATTATATTTATGCTTTTTTTAATTTTTTCTATTTCTATGTCAACATCTATTACTTTTTTATATTTATCAAGAGGCGCTTTGATATCCATTGCAATATAATCTAAAAGATTTAAAATTAAAAGATCTGATAACATTTTAGGATTTATTCCATTGGTATCTAGTTTTATTAAAAGATTAAATTTTTTTAACTTTTGTATAAATAGTGGTAACTCTTTTTGTATTGTTGGTTCCCCCCCAGTTATTACTATGGCATCTAACATATCTTTTCTCTTTTTTAGAAAATCATAAATCTCTTTTTCTTCATAATAAGGAGGGTTATCATATATTAAATTTTTGTTATAACAAAAATGGCATCTGAAAGGACATTTTTTTAAAAAAATTATACAAGATAGTTTGTTAGGATAATCTAAAAGAGATAATTTTTGAAAACCACCAATTTTCATGTTTTATATTTTTTTCTTATTTGAAATTCAGATTGTTTGCCCTTATTCCATTGAGAAGTAGGTCTTAAATATCCAGTTACTCTAGAATATATTTCACAACTATTTTTACATTTTGGACATTTAGCTACTTCTCCAGATAAATATCCATGTTTAGAGCATATACTGAAAGTAGGAGTTAAAGAGATATAGGGTAATTCATATTTCTCAAATATTTTTTTTATTAGACTTTTAGTAGATTGAGAATCATCTATTTTTTCTCCAAGAAATATATGAAATACAGTCCCTCCAGTATATTTTTTTTGAAGATCATTTTGATGATCTAAAGATTCAAATAGATCTTCAGTATGATCCACTGCTAGAGTAGAGGAGTTGGTATAAAAAGGTTCTGAATTTTTTTTATCATTTGCGGATATTATGTTGGGATAAAGTTTTTTGTCTATTAAAGATAAACGATAACTTGTTCCTTCAGCAGGGGTGGCTTCTAAATTATAATTATTAGTTGTTTCCTGTTGAAATTTTTTTAGATTATTCCTCATAAAATCTAAAATCTCTTGAGCAAATTTTTTACCTTCTTTAGAAGCTATAGGTTTTTTAAATAGGTTTAGACATGCTTCATTCATACCTACTATACCTATAGTTGAAAAATGGTTTTTCCAGAATTGAGAAAATCTCTTTTTTACAGATCTAAGATAAAATTTAGAATAGGGATAAAGCCCTTTCTCTGTAAATTTTTCTATAATTTTTCTTTTTATTTCTAAACTTTTTTTAGCAATATCCATTAAATGTTTTAATCTTTTTTTAAATTCTTCCTTGCTTTTAGAAAGATATCCTAACCTAGGCATATTTATGGTAACAACTCCTATAGAACCAGTTAATGGATTAGCTCCAAATAAACCTCCTCCTCTTTTTTTTAATTGACGGGTATCTAATCGAAGTCTGCAACACATAGATATAGCATCTTCTGGATCTAACTCTGAATTGATGAAATTAGCAAAGTAAGGGATACCATATTTTCCTGCTACCTTCCAAAGAAGATCATTATCCCATTTAAAATCTTTTGTTATATTGTAAGTGGGAATGGGAAAGGTAAATACTCTACCTCTAGCATCTCCTTCTAACATCACTTCTAAAAATGCTTTATTTAATATGTCCATCTCTTTTTGAAATTTTTTATAAGTTTGCTTTTGTAGTTTCCCTCCAATAATTACAGGTTGATCTTTTAAAAAAGAGGGGGGTGTAAGGTCTAATGTTATGTTGGTAAAGGGCGTTTGAAAACCTACTCTAGTTGGAACATTTATGTTAAAAATAAATTCTTGCATTGCTTGTTTTACTTGTTTATATGAGAGACGATCGTAATAAATAAAAGGAGCAAGAAAGGTATCAAAATTAGAAAGAGCTTGAGCTCCAGCAGCCTCTCCTTGTAAGGTATAGAAAAAATTTACTATTTGACCTAATGCTGTTCTTAAATGTTTAGGAGGATAACTTTGAATCTTTCCAGGAACTCCTTGAAATCCTGTCATTATTAAATCTTTTAAATCCCATCCTACACAATATGGACCTAAAACACTTAAATCATGGATATGAAAATCTCCGTTAATATGTTTTTCTTTTATTTCATTAGTATATATTTTATTTAACCAATATATTTTATTTGTTTCCGAAGCGATATAGTTTTGTAGTCCTTGCAGAGAATAGGACATGTTAGAATTTTCTTTTACTTTCCAATCTAATTTTGATAGATATTGATCTACTAATGCTACTTCTACTTTATTTGCTATTTGTCTTATATTAGCATGTTGTTCTCTATAAATAATATAAGCTTTTGCTGTTTTTTTAAATGGTGAATGTAATAAAACTTCTTCTACTATATCTTGGATCTCTTCTACATGAGGAACTTTATTTTTTGTAGTTTCTTTTAATAGTTGTATTACTTTAAGAGTTAATCTTTTTGCTGTTCTTTCATCTAGTTCTCCTGTTTCTTTTCCTGCTTTACATATAGCAGAGGTTATTTTTTTAGAGTCAAAACCTACAACTTGTTTTGTTCTTTTTTTTACTTTTTTAAAAATCTCCATAAAAATCCTCGATATAGGGCGTTATTTTAGAATATATACACACATATATATAGATGTTTTTTAGTTTTTATTGCAAGTTTTTTCAATCATCTATTTATGGGAAATCCCATCCTCGATAATAAAAATCTAAATACCAATATAGGATGTAAAATCATATTTTTTATAAGAGAAAAATAGGTTATTTGATTTAATTTTTTTTTAATAAGAAAGTTGTGATTACTAAGACCATCTATTATCCAATCTTTGTAAGGAATAGGCATAATAGGTAAAGAGTTTATTGAAAAAAAAGATATTTCTTTTGTTTCTTTAGATATTTTTTTTTCTCCTTGGATTATTTGACATTCAAAGAGATGGGTAAAAAAAGATAACCTATTAATAGGATAATACTCTCCTATTTTTTTTGTTATTTTTACTAAATAACCTGTTTCTTCTTCAACCTCTCTTATAATACTATTTTGAGGGGGCTCATCTTTTTCTATTTTTCCACCTGGAAGAGTCCAAACAGGTACATCTCTTCTTTTTACTAAAAGAACTTTTTTTCTTTGTTCATCAAATATTAAAGCTATTGCTGATTCATGTTTTGTTTTTGACATTTTCTTGAAATTAGTTTTAAAAATTTGTATTCTATCATAAAAATGATGAAAATGTGAAAAGAATTTTTATTTTATTTTTTTTGTTTTTAGGATGTTATAAAGATAGTTTATATGTGCAGATAGAAAATATAAGAAAAGATTTTTTAGCTAGCCATCATGTAGGCACTCCAGATCATAGAAAAAAACATCCTCCTATTGGACAAAGAGTTATAGTTAGCTTTGATTTTTCTAGCTCTCTTTTAAAAAAAGAACCATTTATTTGTTTAACTGTGAGATTTTGGGATAATAGAGAAATTGTAAAAAAGAGAGAAATAAAAAGAAGATGGGGAACAGAGGTTTTTTACTTTCCTAATAAAGAAAAAAATAAAATTTTAACATATCTTGTTCAAATTATAGATAAAGAGGGTAAAATTATAAAAAAGTGGGAACATCAATTTTGGACAGATCTTATTGATATTGATAAGGAAGATTAGTTTTTTGATATTCTTTTATTTTTAAATAAGGATTTAATATTAAAGATGAAGTTGTTTTTGATATAGCTTTTATTATAACTAAAAGAGTTAAAATAATTGAAAGGTAAATAAGTTTTTTCTTTGAAAATAGAGTTAGGGTATTTAATGTTACTATAAATAGAGTAGATACATTTGTAACTTCTAAGCATGCTTGAGATGATATTTTGATTTGAGATATTTTAATATCAATTTTTTTGTTTGTCTTTAAAAGTTTTCTTGCTTCTATGTTTATTTTTAATCCTGTTTTAATGGTTTTGCAAGAAGTAGCTGTGATAAAAAGCATGTTAGAGAAGAGGTTATAATAAAATAGTTTAGAAATTTTACAGATAGAAGTTTTATTTAACCATTTAGGTAATCCTAGAATAGCATGTAAAAATAGTAAAATAGAAATAGAGAGGCTGAGAGATTGTATGATAATCTTATTCTTATTATTTTTTTCCGTATTCATTGTTTTAACTAATTGATAGATAACATTGAAAAATGAAAAGGCAACAGATATAGGCTTAAATCCTTTATATGCTTTGCAAAGGTTTTTAGATAAAGCTTTCCATGATTTTTCTTTAAATATCCAAGAAACAGATGAGAAATAAGATGCTATATTTTCAAATGTTGTTAGTATTATTTCTAAATTTTTAACAGCATTTTTTGCTTCATGTTGAAAATAGTTTTTTATTTCTTTTATTACTATTTCTGCATAAATCAAATTTTTTGTATGATTACACATTTTATTATAATTATAGTATAAAAGATAATTGTTTTTAATTATTAAAATAATTATTTAATAAATAATTATTTGCCCAAAAAATTAATTTTGTTGTTTCTTTCCATCCTAGGCAAGGATCTGTTATAGATTTTTTTTTATTAATAGTTTTTTTTTTATAAATTTTTTGATTTCCTCTTTTTAAAAAACTTTCTATCATAATACCAATAATTTTTTTATTTTTAGGAATTTGATAGATTATTTTTTTAAAACATTCTTTTTGATTTTTTAAATTTTTTTTTGAATTACCATGAGCTGCATCTATAACTAAAGGTGAGTATATCTTTCTTTTTTCTATTTCTTTTAAAAAATTTTTTATTATTTGAGGATAAAAATTAGGTTTTTTTTCAGAACCTCTTAAAACTATATGTGAATATATATTACCAGAAGAATTGAAGGAAGAAATTTTGCCTTTTTTAGAGATAGAAATATAGGAATGTTTTGACTGTGCGCTTATTATGCTGTCGATTGAAGTTTTTATATCTCCATTTAAACAGTTTTTTATTCCTATTGGAAAAGAAAAAGAAGAAGCTATTTGTCTGTGGATTTGTGATGTTGAAGATCTAGATCCAATAAATCCCCAAGTTAAAAGATCTTCAAAATAATATTTTAAATTGGGGTCTAGGATTTCTGAAGCTAAAGGTATTTTTAATTCTGTTAATCTTAACATTAGTTTTCTTGTTTCTTCTATACCTTTTTTAATGTTGGGATCATATAAAAACCCCTTCCATCCTATAGAACTTCTAGCTTTTTCATAGAAAAATCTCATTATAATAAAAAAATTTTTTTTTACCTTTTTAGAAAAAATATTTAATTTTTTAGCGTATTCTAAAGCTGAGTCTTTATCATGAATAGAACAGGGCCCTACGAATAAAATTATTTTTTTTGTTTTTTGAAAATATATTTTTTTTGCTTTTTTTCTAGAGTAATAGATAAAGTTTTTATTTTTTTTAGAAAGAGGGTATCTTTTTAAAATTTTATGGGGAGAAAAGAGTTGCATATAATTTTTTTAATAAAATTAACATTTTTTATAAAAAGAAAAAATGGTTTTTTATCTTTGAATTATTGTATAATTATTTCATGAGTATTAGTGGAAGCAATAATGTTGGTGGAAAAATTTTGACTAGTTTGGTGCCACATGTAGAGCAAGGTCATTTTGAAAAAGTAAAGAAAATAATAACTAATAATAGAACGCTATTGAAAAATGAGTCTTTACTAAAAGGCATTGCAGATTCATATATAAAAAAAGGCGAATTGGTACAAGCAGAAAATATAGCATTAATTGAGAATATTGGAGAAATTAAATATTTTTTATTATTCAAAATTGCTAAAACCTATATAAAAAAAGAGATGAGTTAAGAGAATCATTAACATTAATAAGATATATAAAAGATAGTCAAGGAGCAAATAAACTTGTAGATGACAGTTTTGTAGAGAAGTTGGGAAATATTATAAAATGTTTATCAAAGACAAATAGATGTATATTTTCTTTAATAAAGCAGAGGTTTTTATTAAAAAGAACCTTTAAGTTAATGAAAAATAACAATGATAAATTGATAAAAGAAATATATGAAAAGAAGAAAAAAAGTCTTATAGAAAAATGTGAAAATATTGATAATTCAATATTAATTAGATCAAAAATTTATGCTGTTGCTATTCTAAGTATTTTAGTCATATCTTTGGTGATTGGTGGATTGTTTGTATTTGTTAACAAAAATAATTTTTTGAAAAGTAAAATTTATGATTTCTTTTTTAAATTTAAATTTTTTATACAATCAAACTTGGTTTTTAGATAAAAGTTTTTATTCATTAAAATAAAAATTTTGATATAATCAATTTTTAAGGGAATTATTTTGATAGTTTTTAAAAAAGTAAATAAGGTAATTAAAAAAAAATTTCATATCATTGCTAATTTAAGTTTTGAAGTTAAAAAGGGTGAAACATTGGTTTTATTAGGGAAAAGTGGATGTGGTAAAACAACTACCTTAAGAATGATAAATAGATTAATTCACCCTACTTCTGGAAATATTTATATCAATGGAAAAGATATAAATGAATTAGATCCTATAATTCTTAGAAGAAATATTGGTTATGCTATTCAAAATGTAGGACTTTTTAACCATATGACTGTTTTTGAAAATATTGCTATAGTTCCAAAATTATTGAAATGGGAAAAAAAGAGAATAGAAAAAAGAGTTGAAGAGCTTTTAGAACTTTTGGAATTTCAAAAACCTATGGAGATGAAAAAAAGATATCCTAGACAGTTAAGTGGAGGACAAAAACAAAGAGTAGGAGTAGCTAGAGCATTAGCTGCCGATCCTCCAATTATTTTGATGGATGAACCTTTTGGAGCTCTAGATCCTATCACTAGAGAACAAGTTCAAAATGAATTTATAGAATTAGAATCAGATATACAAAAAACAGTTGTATTTGTAACTCATGATATTTTTGAAGCGGTAAAGATGGGAGATAGGATAGCTCTTATCGATAAGGGCGAGATAGTACAGATAGCATCTCCTTCTGAACTTATAGAACATCCTAAAAATGATTTTGTAGATCAATTTTTAGGACAACATAGGTTTCAGTTGATACTTATGACTAAATCTATAAGAAGAATGGTTAAAGAAGAAAAAGAGGAAAAGGTCTCTTTAATAGATTCTTTATCTGTTAGAAGTTCTCTTTTTGATGCTTTAGATCTTTTTAAAAAAACAAAAAAAGAAAAAATAGCTGTATTCGATAAAAAAAGATTTGTAGGATATATTTATAAAGTTCAAATACAAGATATGATAAATGCAATAATAAAATAAGGAATTTTAATGGAAACATCACCTATTATTTTTATTTTGTTGAAAACATGGGAGCATTTACAACTTACTTTTTATACTATGTTTATTTCAATGGCTATTGCTATACCATTAGGTATTTTATTAGCTAGAATACGTTTCCAAAAAATTTCTTCAGGAGTTTTAAGAGTTGTTGCTATTATGCAAACAATTCCTGGCTTAGCTCTTATAGCTCTTATAATGGTTTTTTTAGTTTTTTTAAGACCTATTATACATCTCCCAACTACCGGATTTTTGCCTGGTATTATTGTTTTAATTACCTATGCTCTTTTACCAATTTTAAATAATACTTATACAGGTATAAAACATGTTAGTCAGGCAAATAAAGATATAGCGAAGGGTATGGGAATGACCTCTATGCAAAGTCTTTTTATGGTAGAGGTGCCTATTGCTCTTCCTGTTATTATAACAGGGGTGAGAACATCCTTAGTTTGGACAATAGGATTAGCTACACTTACAAGTTTAGTGGGATCAGGGGGATTAGGAGATTTAATTATGCAGGGGTTGAGGAGTTTACAATTAAATTTAATATTACAGGGGACTATTCCTGCAGCTTTATTAGCTATAATATTAGATTGGATGGTTGCAAAAATAGGAAGGTGGATAGAGCCATAAGTTATGAAGAAAAAAATTTTTATACTTTTATATCTCTTTTTAGCTTTTGTTTTAACTTTTTTTTTAATCGATTTGGTTTTTTTAAAAGAGGATAAGGATAGAATTGTTATAGGAGCTAAAAATATAGCAGAGAGTCAGATCATATCTGAAATGATCTCTTTATTGATAGAGAAGAATACAGATTTAAAAGTTGTTAAAAAATATCATTTAGAAGGTTCTTTTATAAATTTTAATGCTATGAAAGCGGGTGATATAGATATATATCCTGAATATACTGGAACAGCTTTATTAGCTATTTTAAAGAAAAGAGCTGTTGATATAGGTGATAGTGAACAGATTTATGATTATTTAAAAAAAGAATTTTTAGAGAAATTTAATATTGTTTGGTTAAAACCTCTTGGATTTAAAAATAATTATGCTTTTATGATGCTTAAAGAAAAAGCTGAAAAATTAAATATAAAGAATATCTCTGATATGAAAAAATATACTAATCTTATTTTTGGATTTAATCCTGAGTTTGTATCTAGAGAAGAGTTTAAAATGTTTAAAAGTGTTTACGATTTTAAATTTAAAATTAATCCAAAAATTATGGATCATGCTCTTTTGTATTTTTCTTTAAGTAATGGAAGCATTGATGTTATCGATGGATTTACTACAGATGGAAATATACTTTATTATGATGTTCAAATTTTAGAAGATGATAAAAAAGCTTTTCCAACATATTTTTGTGTTCCTTTGATTAGAAAAGAAATATTAGAAAAATACCCTTATCTAGAAGATGTGATAAATAAATTAGGAGGGGCTATTTCAGATGAAGAGATGCAGCAGATGAATTATTTAGCAGATTATAAAGGAGAAAAAATTCAAAAGATAGCTATAGATTTTTTAAAAAAGAAAAATCTTTTATAAGTTATTTGTGATAATTAGAATTTTTTATTATTTCTAATGATCTGTATATTTGTTCTATTAGAATCAACCTTGCCATTTGATGTGTGAATGTTAGATTAGAGAGACTAATAGTTAAAAAAGCTTTTTTTTTGATTATTAAAGGTATTCCCTTTTCATTACCTATCAAAAAAGATATATTATTTTTTTGGATAAATTTTGAAAAATTTTTACTTGTATAAGATTGTCCTTGTTGATCTAAGCAGATAAATTTTTTCTCTTTTTCTGTATAATCTATTAGTTTTTTTTCATCTTTTAATAGAATCCATTTTATTTTAGCTCTATTTTTTAATCTTTTTTCATATTCGTCTATAGCATCTTTTAACCACTGTTCTTTTATTTTACCTATTGTTATAATCTTAAATTTATACATGAGGTATTTTTGTGTTGGGTTATCTTTATTGGAATCCTAAAAGAGAGATTTTTACCTTTTTAAATCTTTCAATATATTGGTATAGTATTTTTTTTATCATAGGATTTATTTTAGGATATTATATATTTTTTTATCTTCTTAAAAAATATTTTTTAAATTTTCCCTTTGTAGAATCAGATATTAAAGATTTTGTATTGTTAAAAGATAAATTAAAAAAAAATTTTTTTGAGAAAAAAAATAAAGAAGATAAAAAAAATATATTAAAAAAAATAAATGATAGATTTTTTGATAAAAATAATTTTAAAAAGAGATTAATTTTTGAAAATAATTTTTTAGGAGCAATAGAAGGCGTTAAAGAAAAATCTCGTTTTATAGCAGATAAGGTATGTCTTTATGTTGTGATAGCTACTATCTTAGGTGCAAGATTAGGCCATGTTATTTTTTATGATTTTTTATTTTTTGTTTCTCATCCTTTAGAGATTTTTAAAATATGGAGAGGTGGGCTAGCTAGCCATGGGGGAGCTATTTGTATAATTTTTTTTCTTTTTCTATTAAGCAAAAAGATAAAGAAAAGATATCCTTTGACCTTTATAAATTTTTTAGATTTAATATCGGTGCCTGCAGCATTAGTAGCTTCATTGATAAGGATAGGTAATTTTGTTAATCAGGAGATTTTAGGTAAAAAGACTTTTTTTTTCTTAGGAGTTATTTTTGGAGCTTTAAAAGAAGATTTTCCAAGACATCCTGTTCAATTATATGAGTCTTTATTTTATTTTTTTGTATTTATTATCCTTTTTTATTTATCTGTTAAAAAAAATTTTTTTTTAAAAAAAGGAAAGTTGATAGGTATTTTTTTAGTTTCAGTTTTTTCTTTTAGATTTTTAATAGAATTTTTAAAAATAAAACAGAGTTTTTATTTAGAAAATTCATTTTTTTTGATGGGACAATATTTAAGCATACCATTTATAATTTTAGGATTGTTTTTTTTATATCAGAGTAAAAGAAAATCGATATTGCCGAAATCTTAAAAAAAGCTTTCCTTATAATATGAGACATGGAGATATTTGATTTTTTCAAATATTTGAATGATACATAAATTTTTGAGGCTTTTTTATTATTTACCTGTTCTAAATATATATTTGCAATTTTTTTATATAAATCAGCAGCAAGTAAAAGATCTGCATCACTCTTCATTTTAACTAAGCTGTTAGCTGCCTCTAAATATTCCTTGATTGCGGTTGTTTTTTTATTTAATTCTAAACTAATATCACCTACTTGTGCTATAAGTTTGCATCTTTTCCTATCCAAAGCTCTTTTTTTTATTTTGTTAATTGATAATGTTTGTATAATTGTAAGTAAAGAATTTGTTGCATTTATATAACATGTTCTTGAATCTTGTTTTTTTTCTAATTTATAAAAAATGTTTCCTGCTTTTTCATAAAATTCTGTTGCTTTTTCATAGTGAAAATATTTTGAGTATATATTACCAATATCGTTACAAATTTTTGCAAAAATTTCAGTATTTTCATGCTTTGTATTTTGATAAGTCTCTTTTATATAATTAAAGGTAATATCGAATTTTTTTTCTTCTTCAAAATATTTTAATAAACTTTTAAAAAATATAAGAGCATCTTTTTTATTAGATTTTTTTAAAAGGATTTTAGCTATATTTATACAACATTCTGAGAGCATTTCTTTGTTATCATATTTTATTTCCAACAAGTTATTATAAGCTTCTTTATATTCATCTAAAGCTTCTTCATTTCTATTTAATTTTTGTAAAATCTTTCCTATTTTTAATTGACAAACAAATTTTTCTTGACTATTACCTTTTTTATTGAAGAGAGAATATGCTTTTTGATAATATTCTAAAGCTTTTTCTTTTGTAAAAGTTTTTTTAAAATAATTTATAGTACCATTAGAATTTTCCAAATGTAATGAAGCTATATTCTTATAACAAAAAACTATTTTTTCTTGATCAAAATTTTCAAATATTTGAATTGCTTTTTCAAAATAATTTTTTGCTTTGTTCCCATTATTTGACTTTTGATAAATTAATCCTAATTCATTAAAAGCTTCTCCTATTATTGAGCTTTCTTTAATATTTTCTTCACAAAAATCTACAATAGAGATATAAACTTGTATTGCTTTTTCTTTTTCATTAGCTAAGTAAAAATTTTTAGCTGATAAAAGTAAATGCTCGATATTCTTTTCATTTTGTTTTAACTTAAAAAAAATGTTTGCTTTTTTTTGATAACAAATAGCTTTTTCTAGTTCTTTTTCGCTAGATTGAATTGTTTTTTCATACCAATTTAATGATTCTTTATATTGATCTTGATCAAAGTAAACATTTCCTATAGCTTCAAAAAATTTTGAATTTTTTATTACAACATAATCATTTATTTTATGAATCATCTTTTCAATTTTGACTTTTTTAAAAGATGATTTTCCATGTAGCAATTGAATTTCATTAAAAGAATGGTTATCGATAATTTTATGGATTGCATATATACTCACGGAACTTGAGTTTGGGAATCTATAATTTCAAAATTATCCTTCAATAAAGTTTTTAAATACTTCCTATATTTTTCTATATTTTTAAAAATTCAAAGATTGAATTTTTAAAAATATCAAAGGATTCGTAATATTTGTTATATGTAACTTTT